>CAIVZW010000362.1 GCA_903910495.1 uncultured beta proteobacterium | reverse complement strand
TTTTGCTTGTTTTGCATTTCTGACTCCTGAAAAAGAAAAAGCCACCGAGACGGTCAGGTCAGGGTGGCGGTAGTGTTGTAATAACGGAGGGCTTGGGGCGATAGCGGGAAGAACGGTAGCGGGTACTTACACAGGGGAAGCTACGGTGCCGGTTCTGCATATTCGGCGCATAGGGCTAGAAGTTCAGGATCGATACCGGCTTGCTTGGGGAAGAAGATTAGGATGCCGAAATCCCCGTCACTTGGTACGAAGACCATTTCGTAGCAGAACGGGTGTTCTTCCAGAACTTCAAAGACGGGCTTGAAATCCGGATCGCCGAAATGGGCAGTACCGAAAAGGTTATGCAGGATCGGGCAACTGCTTTCCGCTTCCAGGGCCTCTGCAGTGTCACCGGGCTCGATGACGATCATGTAGCCGTGCAGATCGGCTTCGTACTCTTCGCCGTCGCAGATGTCTTCGAATCGTTGTTCGACTAGGCCACGAAGGGCGGGATCGACAATACTGTTTGCTGAAGCAGGATCACGAAGTACCAGCATTACGGGCCTCCTTTGGGATAAATAGGCGACTGCGGTGAGGAATGACTTCGTTGGTGAAAAAAGCAGGATGGAACATGCTGTCCTCCAAAATGAAAACAACGCCCAAGGATTTCTCCGAGGACGTTGCGGTGGTAAGGGAAAGGGATTGTGGTAGGGTGAATTGATAGTGATTACCGCAATGCAAGAGGCGAGCCTTTGTTGCCACGAAATACCAGTGCGAGGCCCAGCGAAAGGGCCACGGCAACTGCGACTGCGAGTAATGCCTTGAGAACTGCCACTTTCACAGCTAATGCCCCGAGTTGAACCAGTGCAGTTGCTGCGGATATTGCGGCGATCGAAATCCAGAACATGCATTTCTCCTTTGTAAGTTGATGCGGGAAAAAGTGAAGCCCCAATGGCCAAGGTTCGGCCAAGGGGGCTTTCGGAGGTGTTGCGACTTTTTAAGTTTATCGAGCTCATAAACGTCGCCAAAAACTCTTGTTGTTATAGGGTCGTTACAGCCAATACTTCTCGTCAATTGCACAAAAATGAGAGACCCCAGCGTGACCATGTGATGGTCTGCCAGCAGTGGTTGTCATTTGTACTTTGCAGATACTTTGCAGATATGTGATGCAGGCGGTTAAAAAATCCTCAGAATTTTCCACCATGGCGCGACATCGCTGAAACCACCATTATTAGCAGCGACAACACAATTGCTACGCCAAGTGCTGCAAGTGATGCCAAGAGCAAATTTGTTGTTGCCACAAGTATGAATTCAGAAATCGTTGCGACCCCCCGCATCAGCCATGTGACCACCGGGACCACGAGAATTGTTGGAATCGCCAACACGATGGCCAAGAGTAGATTCAGCCTGAGCCATACTCGCAAACTTCCCTTAGGTGCAACAAAGAACTCAAGGTAAAGGATTTTGTAGCGGAGTACTTCAGCAACTCTTGGGGCAGCAGCAAGATCCGTTAAGTTATGCGTTATCAGAGGTGCGCTAAGCGGGATTCGCTGCGTGGCCCATGCAATTCTTGTACGAATCGCCTCGCCCAGAGAGTTGGCCTTAGGAACCTCAAGATTGCTCATGATCGTGACTGCCTCGTGCTATTGAATCCTTTTTGGCTGAAGACCCTACGGCTATGCCCATAAGGAAGGCCAGCACGGCGCCGACGATCATCAGTACGGTTGTGTAATCTGAAGCAGCCTTCTTCTCTTCCAGGCTCTTTTTTTCCTTTTGGCAATTCTGATGGTTAGCGATTAACTCGGATATTTGTTTCTTGGCTGCCTTTAACTGCTCCTGGCAAACAATCTGTTCTGGTGGAGGGAGTGCTGGTTCGCCGGGACCACAAGCCGACACCAGCATTACGATGAAAAATACATATTGGTTTCGTAGCATTCGGTATCCTTTACGATAAACAGGTGTTAACTGGAATTGGTTTGTGAATAGACATGTAAACGTCATTAATAACGAGAAAGAAGAATGAAGCACCACGGGAAGGGTCTTGTTGTTGTCAGGTCGTAACTGGAATTGCCTTGCTCGTAAGACAGGAAAGGAAAACCCCGAGGTCCGCAGAGGGGCAGACGCCGGGGTTCAGGGGAAGGGATGTGGCGGGGCTATGGGCTTTTGATTACGCCTTGGAAGAAGTACGTGAGGCGTGGACCGAACCTATCCCCAGCCCGAACCGCTGCCACTCGGGCATCGGATCACGGTTTTCGGTCTAACTCAAAGGCTTGCTGAGATCGCTACCGAACCGGTACCGACCCGCCACAATCAGTACTCCCGCCGGCCTTGTGCCTGATTTAGAGAAACCCAATCGAAATCCATGGCACCGCGGCGACGATAGCGATTCCAATCAAGAGAGCCACTAGATACCCCACGATAGGTTTCATTCCCTCGTCAGGATCGACATGGCTGATCGCGCAGGCCGCGTAGTAACCGACACCGAACGGCGGGGCAAACAGGCCGATCCCCATTGATAGGATAACCACCATCGCATAATGCACTTCATGAACGCCCATTTGGCGCGCAATCGGAAACAGTAGCGGTCCGAAGAGCACGATCGCCGGGATGCCTTCCAATACGCTCCCGAGAATGACGAATACCACGATAGATACAACTAGAAAAGTCGCTGCACCACCTGGCAACCCGGCCATGAACCGTGCGAGGTCTGTGGAGAAGCCCGATTGGGTAAGGGACCACGCCATGCCACTAGCCGTACCAATGATTATCAG
>CAIVZW010000361.1 GCA_903910495.1 uncultured beta proteobacterium | reverse complement strand
GGCGCCGATGCCCTGGTCGATGGCCTGTTGCACAAGTTCCTTCACGTCCTTGGCCTTGCCTTTTTGCAGGGATGCCGAGATGTCTTCCAGAATTGCCATGTTCAATCCTCCGTTGGGTTAATTTGATGTTCTGAATCATCCAGATCGTTATGGGTTGATGCTTACGTTTTGAATTCTTTTGTCCTTTGCAACGGGCAGACAATACTCCGATCCCAACTGGCCTCGATCCGGTTGCCAGGAGCCAGTACCAGAAAGTCCTCGTCCGGCCAGTCTCCCGACAACAGCCTTTCAATCAAGGCGAGGCTCCCGGAGACGTGCTCCATTTCCCATCCCTTGTCACGGGCGAAGCTCGTGGCGAAATCGAGGTAACGGGCCGTATCTCCGACGCCGGTATCGATAAAGGCCAGCTTGCTGTAGTTCTGCAGCCAGTCGCCCATCGTCTCCATGAGAAAATCGGCATTTTCCTCGCCATACTTGGCCACCAGCGCCTCCCTGTCGCGCAGCAAACCCAGGCGTGAGGTGATGCTGGCCGGGCTGTCATTGGGATCGCTGTTGCGCTCGATCCAGCCCGGCGACTTGTAGTAGGTTCCCGGGTTGGCCGCAAAGTATTCGTCGTAGCGTTGCCGGGAACCCAGGAGCAACGTGATGCAGTCGTGGGCACGCGGCAAGACCACCGGCAGCGGGGCGTGCAAGCCGCGCACACCGTAATTGCACAAGCCGTAGGCCAACAGGATGGCGTCGTAACGTGTCGGATCGGTGGCATCGATGGCCGACTGGATGCGGCTGGACATGCCTGCCTCGCCGATATCATGCAGGCCTTTGGGCAGGAATTCGGGATCGACGATCGCCTTGCAGGTGGCCATGGCCGCAGCGCATTCGCGGAACAGCACTTCGCAGGCGATAAGCCGGTAGCGGGGTTCAGTTTTCGACATGAGCCGGTCTGTCAGAAGTCACGCCGGGAAGCCCGGCGATTAGGAACGGATCATCGCTCAGATCGTCAGGGAACAGCATGCATTCGGCGAATACCGTCTGGAATGCCGGATCGGTGGCCAGATCAACCGGCTCTATGCTTCCGGCAATGCGCGTGCATTGATCCAGCGCCTCGGCACGGGAGATGGCCAGCAGCGCCCCTTGCAGCGAGGTGTTTCCCACCGCCCTTACTTTTCCTCTGAGAACCGGAGGAAGAAGGCCGATGTCCAGAGCCGAATCCGCTCGCATGAAGGTACCGAATCCTCCCGCCAGATGCACCTGGGTGATGTCCTCGATGGCGATGGCGGCACGCTGGCACAACAGCGTTATGCCAGCAGCGATGGCGCCTTTGGCCAACTGCAATTGGCGGATATCGCGTTGGTCCAGCCCGACCGGAAGCTGAGCATCAGGGCGGAAAATTTCCTGACTATCGGGAAGATCCAGATAGCCCGTTTCGTCCATCCAGCCGCTGCGCCGCAGCCAGGCGATCAGGTCAAGCAGGCCGGAGCCGCAGAAGCCACGCAGCGGGGCGTCATTGATGGTGGTGTACCAGAAGCCTTCTGCTCCTGCACCGGCGTGGTCAAGGGCGCCGGCCACCCCCGGACAGCCATGGGTGATTTGAGCACCTTCGAAGGCGGGGCCGGCGGCGGTGGCGGTGGCAAACATGCCCTGTGCATTGCCCAGCACCATCTCTCCATTGGTCCCGATGTC
>CAIVZW010000360.1 GCA_903910495.1 uncultured beta proteobacterium | reverse complement strand
TTCAACTGACGCAAATCTTCCTGCATTTCGGCAATGCTGGCGGCGAACATCTTTTCCGGCCGCTGGATGGCGCGCTTGAACAGGGCGAAAAAAACCAGGCCGAGGACAAGAAAGAATCCGGCCGCCGCAGCGAGAACAAACAGCCTGTTTTCCCAGAACAGTGCGCAGAGAAAGAAGACGGCGATCAGCGTGCCGGCACAGAGACAGAACACTATCCCCTGGGCCATGAGCAGCAGATTGATCGCTCGCAGTTTTTCCTCCTCGATCTCGTTGCCGAGGAGTTCAAGGCGCGTTTTGCCGATGGCCAACAGTGTCGCAGCGCTATTCTTCAGGGCGGCGAACAGGCCAGCGCCCGCTCCGCCCATATTGTCGCTCATGCCGCTGACAGTCGTTTAACGACGACCGATAATGATGCCGAGCAGCAAGCCGACCCCGGCAGCAATGCCGACGGATTGCCAGGGATTCTCATTGACGAAATCATCCGTGGCGCGCGCTGCCGCCTTGGTCTTGTCGAACACAATAGCTTCGGCATCGGCAAGGCGCAGCTTGGCATCGCTGAGGCGTTCGCTGATGCGCTCGCGCAGCTCCGCCATTTTTTCGCCGGCAATACCCGCCGTGGCGCGCAAAATCTCTTCGGCATCGGCAACGACGTTCTTCATGTCAGCAACGAGTTTTTGTTTGTTGGAATTGTTCAGTTCGGAATATTCAGACATGGCAAGCCTCACGGTAGATAGTTATAAGCAGCAACAAATGGCCTGATTCGCGAAGAACCAGAAGCCACTACCCTCAGGTTATCCAATTTGCGGTCACTTATCAATGTGAAGATTGAAGGGGGGCTTTCTGCAGAGTGGGCTGACGGCGACAACTCGGGTAAAATGTGCCTGAGACACAGTCAGTTCAAGCCGATTCAAGCATGGGATCGAGCGCTCGGTTTTGGCATGAACTCCCCTGTTGAATTTGAGTCATAGGATCGATGATTCCCCCGATTAAGCAGCCGACGGATATCAATCACGTCTGGACATGGTTGATTGCGGGTCGTGTTTGCGCAAATTATTTCTCGTAGCCCTTTAATTATTCTGTAATCATGTTGTTGTCATTACGAACAAACGAATTCTGGAGGAGTAAAAAATGGAAGCCTTAGCCTGTGTCTTACATGCCGAAAAGGATCTGCGCATCGAAACGGTTCCTGTTGCCGAGATGCAGGAAGATCAGGTCCTGGTGCGCATCGGTGCCGGTGGCATCTGTGGCTCCGACCTGCACTACTACCTGGACGGCGGATTCGGCGTCGTGCGCGTCCGGCAGCCCATCGTCCTCGGTCATGAAGTCGCAGGCACCGTCGAAGCCGTCGGCGCCAAGGTCACGCGGGTCAAGGCGGGCGACCGGATTGCCCTGAACCCGAGCCGCCCCTGCGGCAAATGCAAATTCTGCCAGGCCGGCGAACACCACCACTGCCTCGACATGTGGTTCTATGGCAGCGCCATGCGTCTGCCGCACAGCCAGGGCGCCTTCCGCGAACTGATCGTGGTCGAAGAATATCAGTGCGAACCCGTCGGCGACACCGTGTCGCTGGGCGAAGCGGCTTGTTGCGAACCGCTGTCCGTCGCCCTGCACGCCGTACAGCAGGCCGGATCCCTGACCGGCAAGCGTGTCCTGGTCACCGGATCGGGCCCGATCGGCGCCCTGGTCGTCGCTGCCGCCCGCTACGCCGGAGCGCTTGAAGTCGTGGCCACCGACCTGCACGATGCCGCGCTGAAAAAAGCCGTCGAAATGGGTGCCACCCGCACCGTCAATGTCTCGATCGAACCCGGGCTGAAGGCCGAAGAATTTACCGCCGACAAGGGCTATTTCGATGTCGCTATCGAATGCACCGGAGCCGGCGCTGTATTGAAGGATGTATTCCCGGTCCTGCGTCCGCGCGGCACCATCGTCCAGGTCGGCGTCAGCGGCGAAGTACCGATCTCGAT
>CAIVZW010000359.1 GCA_903910495.1 uncultured beta proteobacterium | reverse complement strand
TGTCGGGCTGAAGCCCGACCTACAGGGTATATTTATGCACATTCTTGTAACTGGCGGTACAGGCTTTATTGGCTCCCATACCTGTGTTGCCCTGATGGCCGCAGGGCATGAAGTATCCGTCATCGATGACCTTTCCAACAGCCGGCGCGAAGTGCTTGATCGCGTGGAGCAAATTGCCGGACGGCGTCCGGCGTTCTTCGAAGGTGATGTTCGTGATCGCCCATTGTTGCGCAGGGTGTTCGTACAGCGCCCGGTTGATGCGGCGATTCATTTTGCCGGGCTGAAAGCGGTCGGCGAGTCGGTCGCTCAGCCTTTGCGCTATTTCGATTGCAATGTGGGCGGGGCGATAGCATTGTGTGAAGTGATGGCCGAGGCCGGTGTGAAGACCTTGATCTTCAGTTCATCAGCCACGGTTTATGGCGATCCGGCATCGGTGCCGATCCGCGAGGACTTTCCGCGCTCGACGACAAATCCCTATGGCGCCAGCAAACTGATGATTGAAGACATGCTGGCTGATCTTGCAAAGTCTGATCAGGAATGGCGAATCGCCCGGTTGCGTTACTTCAATCCGGTGGGTGCGCATGAAAGTGGTCTGATCGGTGAGTTGCCTTCGGGTGTGCCCAATAACCTGATGCCCTATGTGGCACAGGTTGCTTGCGGGCAACGCGCGCAGTTGAACGTGTTCGGCAATGACTATCCGACACCTGATGGTACGGGCGTTCGTGACTATATCCATGTCGTTGATCTTGCCGAAGGCCATGTCGCCGCGCTCGATTATCTCCAACGAGAAGGCGGACTGCTGACGGTGAATCTGGGCACAGGATGCGGTTATTCGGTGCTTGATATGGTGCGTTCTTTTGAGAAAGCCAGTGGGCAACGAGTCCCTTACGCTCTAGTAGCGCGTCGCCCTGGGGATATTGCCGCCTGTTATGCCGATCCGGCCCTGGCCGAAAAACTGCTGGGCTGGAAGGCCAGGCGAGGCATTGATGAGATGTGCCGCGATGCCTGGCGCTGGCAATGTAACTGTGGGTCGGGCTGAAGCCTGATTATGGCTGTCTCATGCGATATATGGCAGTGATTTGAGGGCCTAGGTCGGCTTGGTGAGCGTCATTCTTCCATCCGCAATATCGAGCAGGCGGGGGAATGCATAGATGGCTGGCCGTCGCCCTGCGGGTGCGCGTACGACCTCCAGGATGCCTTCTTGCTGCAACTGGCGGATGAGCAGGTGCGCCGTGGGCTTCGGGATGCCTGTCCACGTGGCGAGGTTGTTCGCCTGGAAGATCGGGCGGCCGAATAAGGCGTCGACGAGCTGGGCAGTGTGCTGGGAGCGTGTCACATCGCGAACCTTGTCCTTCATTTCGTCGTGTAACTGCATGATCTGTTTTGCGCGGACCGTGTTGACGCATGCCTGTTCGATGATGGCGCGCAGGAAGAACATGATCCAGCCTGTCCAGTCGCCCTCCCGAGAGATGCCCTGCAGTCGGGCGTAGTACTCGTCGCGGTGCGCTTCCAGGTAGGCGCTGAGGTAGAACATCGGACTCGATAGTCGGCCTTTCGTGAACAGCAGCAGCGGGATCATCAGGCGGCCGATCCGGCCGTTGCCGTCCTTGAATGGGTGGATCAGTTCAAACTGGGCATGGGCGATGGCTGTTTGTGCCAGTACGTCGAAATCATCACCGGCGAGATAGGTTTCCCACGCCTGCAGGTGATCCATGAGCTGGAACGGGTTCGGCGGCACGTAGGAAGCTTCATCAATGGTGCAGCCAGCTCGGCCAATCCAGTTTTGATCCTTACGAAATTCGCCCGGGGTTTTGTTTTCTCCGCGAACGCTGTCCAGAAGCATGGCGTGCATCTGCAGGATCAGGTTCAGGCGAAGAGGGCGCCCGGAAAGGGTTTCCTGTGCCAGCCTGAGCGCTTTGCGGTAGTTCAGAACTTCTCTGATATCTTGGGTTTTGTGTTCGCCGTGCTGTTGTCCAGCTTCGTGTTCAAGAACTTCCTCAAGGGTGGCCTGCGTCCCTTCGATCCTTGACGACAGGACAGCTTCCTGATCGGTGAGAGGGGAGAGCAGGACAGCAGGGTTGACCATTGCCTGCAGAAGGCCATCATATCGAGCCAGGGCGGCGTTAGCCTCGCCTACCAGAGAGATCAGTCGGCCAAAGTCCAAGCCTTGTAT
>CAIVZW010000358.1 GCA_903910495.1 uncultured beta proteobacterium | reverse complement strand
GCCGGTCTGTCTTGCGCTGGTGAGTCGCGGTGTAGATCCCGCTGGCCACCAGGATAGCGATCCCGGCCAGCGACCAGTTGTCCGGGAAATCCCCGAATGCCACATAGCCAAGGGCCGTAACCCAGATCAGCTGTGAGTAGCTGAAAGGCGCAAGCCGTGATGCCGGGGCATGTTCGAAAGCCTTGATCAGGATCAGATGGCCAAGTCCGCCCAACATGCCGAGAATGACCAGCAAGGCGGTGTGCAGGGCATTGTGCGGTGCTACCCAGGAATAGGGCAGGATGGCCGAAAGCAGCAGGGTGCCGATCAGTCCGGAATAAAATATCGAGGTATAAGGACTCTCCAGCCCGGCCAGACGGCGCGTGAGAATCTGGTACGCGGCGAAGGCCAGTGCGTTTCCCATCGGCAGGAACACCGCCCAGGTGAAAACGCTGCTGCCCGGACGGATGATGGTAAGGACGCCGATGAATCCGCACAGGACGGCAATCCAGCGTGCTGGTTCGATTTTCTCCTTGAGAAACAGTACCGACATCACGGTGACCAGCAGCGGTGCCAGATAGGCGATAGCCGTGGATTCGGCGAGCGGCAGGTATTTCAATGCGCTGACGAAAAGAACCGAGGCAATAGCCAGCAACAAGCCGCGCATGATCTGGGTGCCGGGCCGGGCGGTGCGTACCAGCGCAAGACCATAACGCGGGCCGAGCACGACAACAACCAGCAGCAGGTGAAACGCGTAGCGTGCCCAGACGACGACAGTGATCGGATAGAAACGGGCCAGGTATTTGGACAGGAAATCAATGAGGGAGAAAATCACAACGGCCGTCATGACCAACAAAATGCCACGAAAAACCTGCGGATTTCCCGTTCGCGCTTCACTCATCGCGGCGACAGGACGAGGCCTGGATTCGAAGTGCAGTTAGCGTGCAGGTGTCGCCTCTTTTCGTCGTTCTCCGGCCTGACAGGGGCTGCTGGCCGTTCGCTACTGCAGGTATCATCTCTATCTCCGTAGCCGACAGTTTAACGCAGAACAGGCACGTCGGGCGCCGGAAACAGGTCAGAACACGTTCTCGCTGACACGCATGAGCGGCGTGCAAACGTCATCCGGGGCCGCTTATCAGCCATTTTCCGGATCATTATTGGCGGCACCTTTCCGTGCGATGATGACGACCCCGCCATCAGGCGGGTATGATGTTCTCTTCTTCTGTGAGTCAATCTGGTCATGCGCGTCGTTTTTCACGAAGCATTCCACGGCTTCTCGTATTCCGACGACAAGCACGACAATGCGGCCGAACCGGGTCGGCTTGTCGGCATGATGGAGGCACTGCGCGACGAGGGGCGCTACGGCGTCGAACTGCCTGCTCCAGCCACGCGCGATGATCTGCTGCGCGGACACAGCGAAACCTACGTCGCTGACATCGAATGCAGACCAGCGCTTTTCGCGCAGGCCTCGCTGGCCGCCGGAGCCGCCATCCTGGCCGCTGATCTGGCCATGCGCGGCGAACCGGCGTTTGCCTGCGTGCGACCGCCGGGACACCATGCCAGCCGTACCTCCGCCTGGGGGCATTGCACCTTCAGCAACCTCGCTCTGGCGCTGCTGCGCCTGCGCGACGCGGGACTGATCCGTTCGGCGTTCGTCGTCGACTTTGACCAGCACACCGGCGACGGCACCCAGGACGTGCTGCGAGGCTGGCCCGAGGCTCAGGTATTCAACCCCTACGGCGACAACGCCGCCAACTACGTGTATTCGCTTGAGGAACGCCTGAAGCATGCTCCGCAGGTCGACATTCTCGCCGTCTCGGCGGGCTTCGATGGCTACATCCACGACCTCGGCCGAAAACTGGCCACGGCGGATTACTTTAGCATCGGCCGCCTGCTGCAAACCTACGCCATCCGCCTCAGACATCAGCGCCGCTTTGCCGTGCTCGAAGGGGGCTACTACCTACCCGATCTGGGTAAAAATGCGCTGGCCTTCTGCCGCGGCTTCGAGTGAGCAGAACATGAAACAGGTCCCCTTATTGACCATCACCCCGTGCTCCACACCCGACGGCTATGACCATATCGACATTGACTTGCCGGACGCGCGCGTCGGCAGCGTCCGCTGCCGTTTCATGGGCGATAAGGTCATCCTGTATTCGATTCTGGTCTGTCCCGAGTTCCAGGGCAACGACTACGGT
>CAIVZW010000357.1 GCA_903910495.1 uncultured beta proteobacterium | reverse complement strand
GTTCGGTACACCGGTCACGACCGTTCGCCCCTTCAATACGTACGGTCCAAGACAGTCCGCCCGCGCCGTCATTCCGACGATCATCACCCAGATCGCCAACGGGAAACAGACCATCCGCCTCGGTTCCGTCCGCCCAACACGGGACTTCAGCTATGTGTCCGACACGGTCGCGGGCTTTCTCGCAGCCCTTCACACAGAAAGGGCGATTGGCGAAGTGGTGAACATTGGCAGCAATTTCGAGGTTTCCATAGGTGACACCGCGAAGAGCATTGCCGAGGTGATGGAAGCAACCGTCGATATTGTGACGGATGATCAGCGCCTCCGACCTGCGACTAGCGAAGTGGAGCGACTACTGGCCTCAAATGAGAAGGCGCGTACGCTGCTCGGATGGTCACCGGCCTATGGGGGGTACGACGGATTCATCCGTGGTTTGCGCGAGACTGTTGCGTGGTTCCGGGATCCCGCAAATCTAGTGGCGTACAAGTCCGACATCTACAACGTATGAAATCTGCCGCAGCAGAAGCATCCCTTGCGGACCTCGTAACGGATTCGATACAGCGCGTCGTGGGCGCAGGCCCGGTTGCATTGCACGAACCTCGTTTCGCAGGCAATGAACTGGCGTACTTGAATGAATGCATCGATACGACGTTCGTCTCGTCGGTAGGGAAGTTCGTCGATCGATTCGAATCGGACCTCGCTGAATACACGGGAGCCAAGCATGCGATTGCTGTCGTCAATGGCACCGCGGCGCTGCACGTCGCGCTGAAATTGGCGGGGGTGGGCGAAGGGGACGAAGTGCTAGTGCCCACACTGAGCTTCGTGGCCACAGCCAACGCCGTGGCGTACTGCGGGGCGACTCCGCACTTCGTCGACAGCGAGGAACGCACGCTCGGGGTCGATTCAACGGCGCTTCGCGAATACCTGAGACAGAGGACCGAGTTGCGCGGTGGAGCGCTCATCAATCGTGCGACAGGCCGAACGATTCGGGCGTTGGTACCGATGCACACGTTCGGACATCCAGTGGACATTGACGGCGTGCTGGCGTTGGCGCGTGATTTCCGACTGACGCTCGTGGAGGACGCCGCGGAATCGCTCGGCAGCTTCGTGGGGAGCCAGCACACCGGCACATTTGGCCTGCTTGGCACCCTGAGCTTCAATGGCAACAAGACCATCACGACCGGCGGTGGTGGTGCCATCCTCACCAATGACCAGGTTCTGGCGCGCCACGCGAAGCACCTGACGACCACAGCCAAGGTGCCGCATCGCTGGGCCTTCGTGCACGACGAGATCGGCCACAATTATCGTCTTCCCAATCTCAATGCCGCGCTTGGTTGTGCCCAACTTGAGCAACTGCCCGGTCTTCTTGCGGCCAAGCGATTACTTCATGATCGGTATGCCGCCTCATTTGCTTGCATTCAGGGCGTCAGGTTGATGCGCGAGCCCGAAGGCTCCCGCAGCAACTACTGGTTGCAGGTCCTGGTGATCGACGAATCCCTGGCTGCGCATCGAGATGCGATTCTGACGAGGACCAACGATGCAGGATTGATGACTCGGCCGGTCTGGACACTCATGCACCGGCTGACGCCGTATTCGAATTGCCCACGCATGGAGTTGCCGGTTGCGGAATCGCTCGAACGGCGCGTCATCAACATCCCGAGCAGTGCACAACTCGCGATCGAGGACGCCTCCCGATGAGAGCATCCATTCTTCTCATTGGCGCCGGTGGGCACGCACGCGCCTGCATTGACGTTGTAGAGCAGGAAGACCGCTGGGCGATAGCCGGACTTGTCGGTCTTCAGCAAGAGGTCGGCATGAGCGTTCTTGGTTATCGCGTACTTGGTTCTGACGCGGATCTCCCGGTCATTCTGCGTGACGTTGCCGCCGCGCTCGTCACTGTTGGTCAAATCAAGTCATCACTGAAGCGGATCCAACTTTTCGAGGCTCTGGTTGCTGGCGGATGCGAGATGCCGGTGGTGGTTTCGCCACGAGCCTACGTTTCGAGGCATGCTCGCGTGGGTGCCGGTACCATCATCATGCATGGTGCCGTCGTGAACGCTGCTGCCGAAGTCGGCCGGAACTGCATCATCAACAGCCAGGCGCTCGTGGAGCATGATGCCATGATAGGGGACCACTGTCATATCGCGACAGGTGCTGCCGTCAACAGCGGCGTATTTGTTGGTACCGGGAGCTTCATAGGAAGCGGAAGCACGGTACGCCAGCAGGCAGTCATCGGCGAACACTGCGTGATTGGCATGGGCCAGCGAGTGCTTGCGGATTGTGTACCGGGCTCGCAGTTGCCGGCACCACGGAGTCGGCCATGAGCACGCTGATTATCGCCGAGGCGGGGGTCAATCACAATGGCAGCCTCGACATGGCGTGCCGCTTGGTGGATGTGGCAGCGGATGCCGGCGCTGATCTCGTGAAGTTCCAGACGTTCAGCGCGGCTCGACTCGTGACG
>CAIVZW010000356.1 GCA_903910495.1 uncultured beta proteobacterium | reverse complement strand
TTCTGGCCAAGGCGGCGGTCGATGGCAAGCTCGCCACGCGTGCCGATGCCGCCAAGCACCAGGGCGACTTCCGGGCCATCGTCAAGGGCGTCAATGACTGCCTCGACGCGGTGATCGGACCACTCAATGTGGCGGCCGGTTACGTCGATCGTATTTCCAAGGGTGACATCCCGCAGAAGATTACCGATCCCTACAACGGTGATTTCAACATCCTCAAGAACAACCTCAACACCTGCATCGACGCCGTCAATGCGCTCGTTGCCGACGCCGGCATCCTGTCGGTCGCCGCCGTCGAGGGCAAGCTCGCCACACGGGCGGATGCCAGCAAGCACCAGGGCGACTTCCGGGCCATCGTCAAGGGCGTCAATGACTGTCTGGATTCCGTCATTGGTCCCTTGAATGTTGCGGCCAAGTACGTGGATGACATCTCCAAGGGCAATATCCCGGCCAAGATCACCGACCCGTACAACGGCGATTTCAACGTTCTCAAGAACAACCTCAACACCTGTATCGATGCCGTCAATGCGCTCGTTGCCGACGCCAACCTGCTGGCCGAAGCCGCCGTCGCCGGCCGGCTCGAAACCCGCGCCGATGCCGCCAAGCATCAGGGCGATTTCCAGAAGATCGTGCAGGGCGTCAACGACACGCTCGATGCCGTCGTTTCGCCGATCCAGGATGTGCAGCGCGTGATGGCGGCGATGGAACAGGGTGACATGACGCAGACCATCACCAAGGCCTACGAGGGCGACTTCGCCACCTTGAAGGATGCGATCAACAACACCATTGCCAAGCTCTGCGAAACGATCTCCCAGATCAACACCGCTGCCGATGCGCTGACCAATGCCGCCAGCCAGGTCTCGGCCACCGCGCAGTCGCTCTCGCAATCCTCCAGCGAGCAGGCCGCGTCGGTCGAGGAAACCACCTCGTCGATGGAGCAGATGACCGCCTCCATCACGCAGAACACCGAGAACGCCAAGGTCACCGACGGCATGGCCAGCAAGTCGGCCAAGGAAGCCGCCGAGGGCGGCGATGCGGTGACCAAGACGGTTGAGGACATGAAGAGCATCGCCGGCAAGATCGGCATCATCGACGACATCGCCTACCAGACCAATCTGCTGGCCCTCAATGCGGCCATCGAAGCGGCGCGCGCCGGCGATCACGGCAAGGGCTTTGCCGTCGTCGCCGCCGAAGTCAGGAAACTCGCCGAGCGTTCGCAGATTGCCGCGCAGGAGATCGGCAGCCTGGCCTCCTCCTCGGTCAAGCAGGCCGAACGCGCCGGAACGCTGCTCACCGAAATGGTGCCGTCGATCCGCAAGACCTCGGACCTGGTGCAGGAGATCGCTTCGGCCAGTCAGGAGCAGAGCTCGGGCGTGGCCCAGATCAATGGCGCCATGGGTCAGCTCAACCAGACCACGCAGCAGAATGCCTCCGCCTCCGAGGAACTCGCCGCCACCGCCGAAGAACTCGGCGCTCAGGCTAACGAGCTCCAGCAAACCATGACCTTCTTCAAACTCGATGACGGATCGAGCAGCACACGCACGGCTCGCAACGCAGCACCCCCGGCGCGCAGCAGCAGCGCGCGCCAGGCAAAAGCGGGACCCAGTGGGCGGGTGGCCTCAGGCCCGGTCAACGAAGGTGACTTCGAACGCTTCTAAGGAGCCATCATGGGACAACTCGTACAAAATCAAGTCAACGCTCAGGCGGGAGGCGCACTCGTACTCAGGGCAAATGAGTCTCCCTCGCAATACCTGACCTTCGTCCTCGGCGGCGAGATGTTCGCCGTCGGCATTCTCAACGTGAAAGAGATCATCGAGTACGGGCAGCTGACCGAGATTCCGATGATGCCGGCCTTCATTCGCGGCGTGATCAACC
>CAIVZW010000355.1 GCA_903910495.1 uncultured beta proteobacterium | reverse complement strand
CGCCCAGGCGACAACACAGGACGTACCGGTGGTGCTCGATGTCGTCGGGCGCGCCGAGGCTTACGAAAGCGTCGCCCTCAAGTCGCGCGTCGATGGGCAGGTGGCCAGCGTCGCTTTCACCGAGGGGCAACACGTCCGGCAAGGCGAGGTCCTGTTGCAGCTCGATACGACCGATTTCGTCGCCCGCCTGCAGCAGGCCGACGCCAGCGTTGCCAAGAGCGAGGCGCTGCTGGCCAAAACGCGCTCCGACACGGCGCGTTATGTCGCGCTAAAAGACCGCCATTTCGTTTCCGACGAAAAAGTTAACGACATCCGCACCAACGAAGCGGCCGCCGCCGCCACGCTGCGCGTCGACCAGGCCGCTGCCGCGCTGGCGCGTTCGCAGCTTTCCTACGCTACGGTGCGCGCGCCGTTTGCCGGCGTCGTCGGCGCCCGTCTGGTCTTCCCCGGCACCGCCGTCAAAACCAACGATACCGTTCTCGCCGTGGTTAATCGCGTGCGTCCGCTGCTCGTCACCTTCGCGCTGCCGGAAAAACACCTGCCACGGCTGCGCGCTGCCCTAAAAGCCGGTACGGCCCGCCCAGGCCAGGCCGCCGCGCCGATGCAGGTCGGTGTCAGTCTGCCGGGAGATAAAACGCGGCGTTTGGCGGGCGAGGTACGCTTTGTCGACAACGCTGTCGATCCAGCGACCGGCACCCTGCAGATGAAAGCTCTCCTGCCCAATGACGATGAGCAACTGACGCCCGGCCAATTTCTCAGCGTCAGCCTGCGTCTGGACACCTTGCTGCAAGCCGTCACTGTGCCCAACGAGGCGGTGCAACAGGGAGCCGACGGCAACTTCCTGTTTGTCGTCAAGGCCGACGAGACGGTTGAAGTACGCAAGATCGAAACGGCGGCCAGCGCGGCAGGGGTGACCGCTATTGGCAAAGGCTTGCAGGCCGGCGAAACGGTGGTCACCGACGGCCAACTGCGTCTGACGGCGGGCGCCAAAATCAAGAGCAAATCGGCCGATAAAACGGAAGTCCCCTCCCCCGGTAGTCCGCCCGCCCCGGCGAAAAACTGAGGCACGCACGATGAATCTGCCCGAATTGTGCATTCGCCGCCCGGTGATGACGACCTTGCTGATGGCGGCCTTCGTCATCTTCGGCATCATCGCCTATCGCGCGCTCCCCGTTTCCGAGCTACCCAGCGTCGATTTTCCGACCATTTCGGTGACCGCTGCACTGCCCGGCGCCTCGCCGGAAACGATGGCCGCAGCGGTGGCCACGCCGCTGGAAGGGCAATTTTCAACGATTGCCGGGCTGGACTCGATCAGCTCAACCAGCGCGCAGGGGACGACCTCGATCACCCTGCAATTTTCGCTCGACCGCAACATCGACGCCGCCGCGCAGGATGTGCAGTCGGCGATTGCCGCCGCCTTGCGCAAGCTGCCGCCGAACATGCCGACGCCACCGTCGTTCCGCAAGGTTAACCCGGCCGATTCGCCGATCTTTTACATCGCCCTGTCCTCGCCGACCCTGCCGCTGCCGGTGGTCGACGAGTACGCGCAAACACAATTGGCGCAACGGATTTCGACTATTACCGGCGTGGCGCAGGTGCAGGTTTTCGGCTCGCAGAAGTACGCCGTGCGCATTCGCGCCAACCCCGATCAGCTCAGCGCGCGCAATATGGGCATCGACGAGCTGCAACAGGCCATCGCACAAGCTAACGTCAATCAGCCGATTGGCATTTTCGACGGCAGTCGGCAAACCTTCGCCCTCAAGGACAACGGCCAGTTGTCGAACGCCGCTGCCTACCGGCCACTGATCGTCGCCTGGAAAAATGGCGCACCGATTCGTCTGGAGGACGTAGCCACCCCCATCGATAGCGTTGAAAACAACCGCATCGCCAGTTGGAACGTGGACAAGCGCGCCATCGTGCTGGCCATCCAGCGCCAGCCCGGCGCCAACACCATTGAGACGGTCGATGCGATCAAACGCATCCTGCCCAATTTTCAGGCCAAGCTGCCGGCGGCGATTGAGCTGACCACCCTCTACGACCGCAGCATCTCGATCCGCGAGGCCATCCACGACGTGCAGTTCACGCTGATCCTCGCCGGTTTTCTGGTAGTTCTGGTCATCCTGCTTTTTCTGCGCAATCTGTCGGCCACCCTGATTCCGGCCCTGGCCCTGCCGATCTCGGTGATCGGCACCTTTGCCCTGATGTACACGCTGGGCTACAGCCTCGATAACCTTTCGTTGCTGGCTCTGACCTTGTCGGTCGGCTTCGTCGTCGACGACGCCATCGTGATGCTGGAAAACATCGTCCGCCACATCGAGGACGGCGAAGAACCCTTGCAGGCGGCGATCAAGGGAGCGAAGGAAATCGGCTTCACCATCGTCTCGATGACGCTATCGCTGATTGCCGTCTTTATCCCGGTGCTGTTCATGGGCGGCATCGTCGGTCGGCTGTTGCACGAATTCGCCGTCACCATCTGCGCGGCGATTCTCGTTTCCGGTCTCGTTTCGCTAACGCTAACGCCGATGCTGTGCAGCCGTTACCTCAAACATGCCGAGCCGGAGGCGCACGGTCGGGTTTTTCGCACTTTCGAGCGTTTCTTTGATGCGCTGCTCGTCGGCTACCGCAGCAGCCTGGGCTGGGCGATGGCCCGTCCGCGCTGGGTACTGACGACCTTCCTGGCGACTTTCGTCCTCTCCGCCGTCCTGTTCACGCAAGTGCCGAAGGATTTCATTCCGAGCGGCGACAGCGGCCAGATCATCGCCTTTACCGAAGGCGCGCAGGATTCCTCCTTCGCCTCGATGGTCGAACACCAGCGCGCCGTCGCCGCCATCGTGGCCAAAGATCCGAACATCCGCTCGTTCATGTCGTCGGTCGGCGGCGGCGGTATCCGACCGACGGCCAATACCGGCACCGTATTCATGATTCTCAAAGCGCGCGATGAGCGCGAACTGTCGGCCGACCAGATCATCCAGCAATTGCGGCCCAAACTGGCGGCGGTGCCGGGCATCAAGGTGTACATGCAAAATCCGCCGGTGATTCGCATCGGTGGCCAGATTACGGCGGCGCAATACCAATACACCTTGCAGGACACCGACCTGCCCGAGCTTTACCAATGGACCGATACCCTGTTGGCGCGCATCCGCCTGCTGCCCGGTTTTGTCGACGTCACCAGCAACCTCAACAACCTTAGCCCGGTCGTCTCGCTCGACGTGGACCGCGACAAAATTGCCACGCTCGGCCTTTCCTTCAGCCAGGTCGAAGACGCCCTGCAAAGCGCCTTCAGCGCGCGGCAAATTTCGACCATCTACGGCGCCAGCAACCAGTACCAAGTCATCCTTGAAGTCGCGCCGGAGTTTCAGACTGACCCAGCGATGCTCTCGCGTCTGAATG
>CAIVZW010000354.1 GCA_903910495.1 uncultured beta proteobacterium | reverse complement strand
TCTTCGGCGAAAACATGCTGCGTGCCGATGTCTGCAACGCCGTTGAAGAACTCGGGCAGTTGCTCGATCACACCGGCCCGGTCGCCGCCTCCGAACGCAACGCAGCGCGCATCTTCAACGCTGATCATCTGTTCTTTGTCACCAACGGCACGTCGACGTCGAACAAGATCGTTTGGCACTCGACCGTGGCGCCCGGCGACATCGTCGTCGTTGACCGCAACTGTCACAAGTCGGTGCTGCACTCGATCATCATGACCGGCGCCATCCCGGTTTTCCTGATGCCGACGCGCAACCACTACGGCATCATCGGCCCGATCCCGAAAGAAGAATTCCTCTGGGAAAACATCCAGAAGAAGATCGCCGCGCATCCCTTTGCCCGCGATGTGAAAGCCAAGCCGCGCGTGCTGACGATCACCCAGAGCACCTACGATGGCATCCTCTACAACGTCGAGGAAATCAAGGAAATGCTCGACGGCAAGATCGACACGCTGCATTTCGACGAAGCCTGGCTGCCGCATGCGGCCTTCCACGATTTCTACGGCGATTACCATGCCATCGGTGCCGATCGTCCGCGCTGCAAGGAGTCGATGATTTTTTCGACGCAATCGACGCACAAGCTGCTCGCCGGCCTGTCGCAGGCGTCGCAGATTCTGGTGCAGAACTCGGAACAACGCGAACTCGACCGCAACGTGTTCAACGAAGCTTATCTGATGCACACGTCGACCTCGCCGCAGTACTCCATCATCGCTTCATGCGATGTAGCGGCGGCGATGATGGAAGCACCGGCAGGAACGGCGCTGGTCGAGGAATCGATTGCCGAAGCACTCGATTTTCGCCGCGCCATGCGCAAGGTCGACGAGGAATGGGGCACCGACTGGTGGTTCAAGGTCTGGGGCCCAGACGATCTCTCGGAAGAAGGCATCGAAGAGCGCGAAGCCTGGATGCTCAAGCCCGGTGAGCGCTGGCACGGTTTCGGGCAGTTGTCCGACGGCTTCAACATGCTCGATCCGATCAAGGCCACGGTCATTACCGCGGGGCTCAGTGTCGATGGCGATTTCTCCGACTGGGGCATTCCGGCCCTGATCGTCACCAAGTATCTGGCCGAGCATGGCGTCATCGTCGAAAAGTGCGGGCTGTATTCGTTCTTTATCATGTTTACCATCGGCATCACCAAGGGTCGCTGGAATACCATGGTTACCGAACTGCAACAGTTCAAGGACGACCATGACAAGAACCAGCCCCTGTGGAAGATCATGCCTGAATTTGTCGTCAAGCATCCCTGCTACGAGCGCATGGGTCTCAAGGATCTGTGCCACCTGATCCACGGGGTTTATGCCGTCAACGACGTGGCGCGGCTGACCACCGAGATGTACCTGTCCGACATGATTCCGGCCATGCGTCCGGCCGAGGCCTTCGCCAGAATGGCGCACCGCGAGATTGACCGCGTGCCGATCGACGATCTCGAAGGGCGCATCACCAGCATTCTGCTGACGCCCTACCCGCCGGGCATTCCGCTGCTGATCCCCGGCGAGCGCTTCAATGCGACGATTGTGCGTTACCTCAAATTTGCGCGCCACTTCAACGAGCAGTTCCCTGGCTTCGAGACGGATATCCACGGGCTGGTCAAGGACGTGGTCAACAACAAGACGACCTACTACGTGGATTGCGTGCGCTGAGCTGTTGTTTTTTTGCACAGCGGGTCTTGATTCCAGAATCGTAAGCCCTCATTCCCGACCCTTCTCCCGCGGGGAGAAGGGTGTATATACTCCCCCCGCGGGATAGAGGTGAGGGCCAGGAGCGCGCGGAATAAGGGCTGAACGGTCGGTAGACGAAGGCTCAACGCTTCGCGTTTCACGCCCTACCACTACGGTGTTGCGTATTTTTTCGTCCAACAGTGTTAGTTGCGTCCCGGCCCCGGTCAGGGCTATGCCTACTTTACTGTCGAAAAACCATGTAGAATTAATTATGACGAAAGACGCACCCATCAGGGGCAAAGTTATTCGCCTCCACCTTGGCTGGTTCGTTGAACGCTTGGAAAGTTGACGTATCTGGAGAGCTAAACGTGGCATACAACAGACTCCGTAAAACATTAGCTGTACTGCTGCTGTCGCTGCTGTCGCAGTTCGTCTCGGCGGATGAACTGACCGATCGGGCCAAGGCGCTGCTAGATCAGGGCAAGGCCGGCGAGGCTTTCCAGTTGCTCGATGCCGTTGAAGGCGCACGTGCCGGTGACGTAGGCTTCGATCTGCTGTTCGGCATCGTGGCGCTCGAAGCCAGGCAGAATACACGCAGCGTTTTCGCTCTCGAGCGCGTGCTGGCCGTCCAGCCCAACAACGCTAGGGCGCGTGCCGAAATCGCCCGGGCCTACTTGGCGCTGGGCGAAACCGCGACGGCCAAGCAGGAATTCGAATCGGTGCAGAAACAGGGTGTGCCGCCTGAAGTCTCGGCCACCATCGACCGTTTTCTCGATGCCGTCGACCGCCTCGATACCGTTTCGCGCACCACGATACGCGGCTATCTCGAAGGCTCGGCGGGTTATGACACCAACGTCAACGTCGGGCCGAGCGGTACTACGGTGGCTATTCCTGCGCTTGGCGGTTTGCCGTTTACCTTGTCTACTTCCAGCAAAGCCAACGACGCCTGGTACGCGACTGTGGGCGGCGGGCTGAATCTGCGTACACCGGTCAACAGTGAAGTCGCCCTGGTGGGCGGCGTGTCGGGTGTCCTGCGCAACAATTATGGTGAGAACAATGTCGGTCAGTTCGACAATCTCGTCGGGGATGCCTACGCCGGCGTCGTGCTGACCCGGGACAAGAACGAATTCTCACTCAACGCCCAGTTCAACCAGTACGAGCTGGCCAGCGACACCTATCGCACGGCAGCAGGCCTGTCCGGGCAGTGGCAATACAAGATGGATGCGCGCAATCAGCTCAGCGTCTTCGCCCAGTATTCCGATTTGCGCTACCAGACACAACTCATCCGTAATGCCGAGCGCTGGGTGGCCGGCGGCGCCTTTGCGCACGCCTACACCGGTGGTCAGGTGGTTTTCGCCAGCGCCTATCTGGTCAACGAGCGTCCGCGCAATGGTACGGTGCCATGGCTGGCGCTTGATGGCATTGGCCTGCGTGTTGGTGGCCAGATGAACTACGACGCAAAGACGGTGCTCTTTGCCAATGGTTCTATCGAATCGCGGCGCTACGATGCGGAGGACCCTACCTTCCTGACGACACGCAAGGATACCCAGTACGATCTCTCGCTCGGGGCCAACTACACGCCGGCCAGATACTGGAAGGTGACCCCCAAGCTCAGCTTGACGGTTAACGAAACCAATACCGAACTCAACAAGTATCACCGCGAGGTCGTTTCAGTGACCGTTCGCCGCGACTTCTGACCGCGAAGGAGACTAGCATGAACGCACATCTGATATTTCGTTTGCGCAACCCGGCGCTGCTGATGGCTCTGGCCGCCGTGTTCCCGGTGCTCTCCTACGCTGCCAGCGCGGCGAATGTCGATTTCGCGGTAGGGAATGTCACGGCAGTCAATGCCGTTGGTGTGCAGCGGCC
>CAIVZW010000353.1 GCA_903910495.1 uncultured beta proteobacterium | reverse complement strand
GTCCTTGAGCGTGTGCAGCTTGTTAGGGTCAGTCTCGCTGCTCAGAATCGTAGTGCGGTAGTAGTCGGCAAACGACTTCTCAATCGTCTCGGTATCGTTCTGAAAATCAAGCACGAACACATCGCTCTTCTTCGGGTGCGCCCGGTTCAAGCGGGAAAGAGTCTGTACTGCTTTGATGCCCGAGAGCGCCTTGTCTACGTACATCGTGTGCAAAAGCGGTTCGTCGTAGCCGGTCTGGAACTTGTCGGCGCAGATGAGGAAGCGATACGGGTCTTCCTGAATCCGCTCGGCAATATCGTTGCTCGGAAAGCCGTTCAGCTTCGCTTCGCTGACTTTCTCACCGTTGTATTCCGGCTCACCGGAGAAAGCGACGATTGCCTGGTAAGGACTTTTCAGTTCCGCGAGGTAAGCGCGAAACGCGAAGAAATACTGGATTGCCCGCTGGATACTGCCCGTCACCACCATCGCCCGTGCCTGTCCGCCGATTTTGTGCTGGCCGATCACCTGTTCAAGGAAGTGGTCAACCATAATCTCCGCCTTATCATGGATCGCCTTGCTGTGACTCTCCACATAGACGCGCAGCTTCTTGCGTGCCTTCTTGATGTCGTATTCGGGGTCGCCGGCCACCGTCTTGTCCAGCCGGTAATAACTCTCCACCGGCGTGTAGTGCTTGAGCACATCGAGGATGAAACACTCCTGAATCGCCTGTTTCATCGTGTAGCCGTGGAAGGGCCGGTGCTTCACCTCACCGCCCACTTCATAGGGTACGCCGAAAATCTCCAGCGTCTTGCTCTTCGGCGTCGCGGTAAAGGCGAAATAACTGGCATTGGGCAGCAGTTTGCGCGACTCGATGATGCGGTTGATCTTGTCTTCGCTGGTTTCGCCCTCCTGCTCCGCACCGCCCTCAGACAGCGCCATGCTCATAGCCGCAGTAGCGCGTCCACCCTGGCTGGAGTGCGCCTCGTCGATGATGATGGCGAACCTGCCGCCGCGATGCGCCTCGCCAATGCTGTCGAGCACGAAGGGAAAGGTCTGCACGGTGGAAATGATGATCTTCTTGCCGTCCTTGAGGAACTTCGCCAGTTGCTCGGTCTTCGAGCTGCCCGCGCTTTCTTTCACCGCGCCGATGATGCTGCCGACCTGGGCAAAGCCTTTGATCGTCTCACGGATTTGCTGGTCGAGCAGGCGACGGTCGGTGATGACGATGATCGAATCGAACACCTCCGCCCCGTTTTTGTGCAGGCCAATCAACTGATGTGCCAGCCAAGCGATGGAGTTCGACTTGCCACTACCCGCCGAGTGCTGGATCAGGTAACGCTTACCAGCGCCGTGTTCGAGCACATCGGCGAGGATCTGCCGCACCACGTCGAGTTGATGGTAGCGAGGGAAAATCTGCACCTGCTTCTTTTTGCCTGTCTTGAGGTTAACTTCTTCTACGATTTGAGCGTAGTTTTCCAAGATCTCAGTCAGCCGCGCCGGGGTGAGGATGCGCTTCCAGAGGTAATCGGTCTTCAGTCCATCCAGGTTGGGCGGATTGCCAGCGCCGTCATTCCAACCCTGATTGAAGGGCAGAAACCACGAATCCTTGGCCATACCCTTCGTGCCTTTGAGCGCGGTACACATCCGCACTTCGCTGTCATCCACCGCGAAATGCACCACGCAGCGACCAAAGGCGAACAGCGTCTCGCGCGGATCGCGGTCGCGTTTGTACTGCTCCACCGCATCGTCCACCGTCTGCTTGGTCAGGCTGTTTTTCAGCTCGAAGGTGATCACCGGCAGGCCGTTGATGAAGGCGCACAAATCCAACGAGCGCTTGCTTTGATCGCGGCTGTAATGGAGCTGGCGGGTGATGCTGAAACGGTTGGTTGCATGCCGCGCCACCGCCTTGGCATTTGCAGCCGAGGCGGTGCCGTAGAACAGATCAAAACTCAGCGCCCCATGCTTGATGCCATTGCGCAGCACATCAATCACCCCGCGCCGGGTGATCTCGCCTTGCAGACGGGCGAGAAACTTCTGCCGCGCCATGCCTTTTGTGTCGCGGTAATCGCCAATGCCAAGCTTGGCGTATTCCTCGGGCTGGGTGGTGCTGAGAAAAGTAAAGAGCTGCGCGGTATCGACGGCAAATTCCCGGTCATAAGGGGCCGACATCCCGGCTATCCAGCCCGTGCCACCAGTGGCAGATGCCGGCTCGGCCACGCCCATCGTCGCGCCGGAGGGCAAGCCATCCGTGCCGGTCATGTGGCGCATGATCAGAGTTTCGAGTCCTTTTTCGCTGGTGTCGGTTTTCATGGCTCAGTCTTCTTTGGTTCCAGTTATAGGCCTTTAGACGGGGCTTTGTGTTCCAAACGGCCGCATCCCCTCCAGAGCCGCCTGCGTATCGGCATAGAACTCTTCAATCTCAGAGTCAGCCTCGAAGTGGTAGGAGACAAACTTCTGAGTTGAAGCTTGCTTGCGATTGTAGAAGTAGCAGGCGTTGGCTTCCGTCTTTGGAGAGGGCATAACACGAATGAACGCAAGGAGCTTGAGTGCGCGTTCACCGTCTGGATCGAGCAAGTGAAGCACTCCATCCTCCATGCATTCGATTGTTTTTCGTTCCACGGTAGCGAATGGAGTTCGGGTTCCCATCACACGGCGCACCTTGTAGCCAAACTGGCCACCGACGAAACGACATTCGCCAGGCTGAACAAGTTCATACCTTTCCCAAATCATTCCCATCACACTTCGGCAGGTCTGCATGAGATCCGTCAGTTGAGTGTGCGCCATCTCGATGTCCCGAACACTGGCCACACCACCATGCGCACGATTATTGCGGATGCTGTTGGAAGTTTGCAGGACGGTTAGAATTTGGCGATCGAAGAGCATCTCCAGCACATCACTGGAGTTCGTTCTGAACATCGCCATGCAACGGTCCGCGTCATCATTGAGCAATTTGCGGAATTTCGTGCTCAGGAGCTCAATCACACATTTCCATAAACCAAACGTGGCACGATCAAACGAAAGCTTTCCGCGCTCCACGGTCTCGGCAAGTAAGCTGACATGGTCTGCCCAGAACGCACGGTCAGACTTCGCCACACTGAGGTAGATTGTGGCCCAGAACTCGGCAACAGCCTCGAAGAAGTGGAGCAGGATTTCATTCTTGTCCTTGGTCGATCCATTGGATGCCCGGTAGCGCCACAGGATCGAGGCCAGAGGGAATGGCAATCCTTCCAGCCAACTTTCCAGAGAGTCCTCATGATTGACCCGGCGGAGTTGCTGGATATTCTTCTCCACGTGACTGGGATTCGCCCACATGCTTGACTCGATCTCGTCGAGTGCCGCGCGCAGAGCATGAACGCGGGACATCGCTTCCAGGGCCTGATTCTGCACCTGAATAGTCGGCAGATAGAAGGTGCCTTGGAGCAACATTTCCGAACTGATCAGTTTCAAGACGCCAGCGGGTGGGCTGACAGTGGCTATGAACAAACGGCCGATCTCGTTGTTCAGCGAAGCGGCAACGAAGCGAGCATCCGCCAATTCACTATTGATCACCAGTCTGGCCACCTTGCCTGACTTAGCTGTTAGTGCGTCCGGATGGAGGACGGCTTCGAAGCGTCCAACCAATGGCAGGTAAAGATCGTTTGCCGCATCTACGAACTTGGCTTTGGTGCCTTTGAGAATCTCAAGTTTAAGGACGAGCTTCCTCATCGGGATAGGCTTCAAGCCTTTGCGTTTAGCCATCTCTTCCAAATGTTCAATGGCCTCAATGACTCGGAATCCTTGGAAGGTGGAACGCTCCACTAGCCTTCCCTGCGCTGGCCGCTTACCCGCCCGGTGGGCCTCGAAGTTGGCGAGAATCTGACGCTGAAGATTCTCATCGGTTCCATACTGGGCGGTAAACACTTTCTCACGAACTATCCGATCCACGACTGCGATATAGGATTCGATGGAAGTAGCCTTGAGATGGCCTGCGGGCACATGAACCAACGCTCGAACGTGGACTCCTTGTATCGAAAGGCTCTTCCACAACCTGTTACCTCTCGAATTCAAACAGGAGGCAGGCAGGAGGAACACAGCTCGACCATTTGCGGCGAGTTTGGAAACTGACCAGCAAAGTAGTGCATCGCCAACATCGGTAAGACTTTCACCACCAGCGGGAGGTGAATACGGAGCTTTCAGCCGAAGGCAAAATGGCGGTTCGGAAATAATGAGATCGTATTCGTCCTTCAACGGTAACGAGCTTTTCAAAGAGTCGCCTTGAAAAACTTGTGCCGATGGCGGAAGCAGCAGTACGGCCATTCCTACTATGTCGCTGTTCACATCCACCCCGTGAATAACAGACGCACCAATCTCATCTGCCGCCAGTGAAAGTAATAAACCGACGCCGCAAGCAGGATCGAGAACCGCACTCCCGCCTCCCACAGCACCAAGTTTAGCCATAAAGGCCGCCACTTCTGCGCTGGAGAGGAATTCACCGCCTTCTTTGGAGTGGCCTGCACCGACTGTTTCAAGCCACACCTCCAAGCGTTCACGACGGGCAGCGACATCGACCACTTCTTCGAGCCAGCCACGTAAACAATCGGACATCCGGGAAGACCCGCGCCGCGTATCGAGATACCCCCAAAGATTCTTAGCTAAGACTTCATTCATAGCTCCGTCTCCTCGGTTTCGGTGTCGTCTGCTGCCTCGTCGGTGAGGGGTTCGGCGGCGGTATCGGTGGGCGCGGCGGGTAGCTTGGCGGCGGCTTCGCGCACGTCCAGCTTTCCGGTCACGATGTCGGCGGTCAGGCGCATGCGGTATTCCTGCATCAGCGCGATTTCTCGCTCGGTGCGGGCGATGGCGGTGTTGAGGTCGGCCGTTGCTTTCTCCGCATGATCGACGATCTCATTCTGCTCATTGAGCGGCGGAACAATTGACCTCACACCATAGAAATTTTGGTTTGAAAGGTTTTGGAGCCCAACCGTCATACCATTTGATCTACCTGAGTAGATCACCTTGTAAGGTGCTGTGTGGCACAGCAGTTCAAAGTATTTGGTGTTCAGAAGCCGCTGAGGCTCAAATACGCCGTAATGAAAGGAAACGATACCTCGAAGGGTGGACGCGAAGAACACTCCGAGATGGGCCTTGAATCTATTAAGGACAAGGTCACCTGGGATGGTGACTTTCCAGTTGTCGAAACTCGATGTCTGCAAGGACCGTTCTTTCATATCGTCAGTAGCGATCAATCCATCTCGTTGTGATAATGAGAGCTGACGTTCAGTCTTTCCGTTGTGCTGCCGAATGTTCTCACGGAAGATCTGCCGATTAAGCGGTGTTTCCCAATGCGCAGGGATGTCGCCGAGCCAGGGGATGCCGGAGGGCTTGAGTGGGACGTCGGGGTGGAGGCCGCGGGTGACGGCGCGGTGGATGATGGCCTGCTTCTGCTCGTTCAGCAACCCGATCAGCTTCCGCTTGGAGCGGATGAAACCGTCGATCTTTCGGTTCGCATGATCCAGAAACCGCACGATGGCCGCTTGTTCGTCGGGCGGTGGGAGCGGCACGAACTGATTGCCAAACATCTCGTAACGGAAGTCGGTTGACCGCTCGCGAATGCCTTTCGCCAAGGCGAGAATCCATTGAGCGCGGGACATCTCACGAACCGTGTGGGCGTAATAACTGGCAACCACACTGGGGCCGGGTTTGCAAACGTTGTAAACCGGTGTGCCCTTTCCGTCGCTGTCTGAAACTCCGATAGCTCCAGCGAACGCGTCCATTCCGTGAATGACCAAGTCACCTTTGCGGATGCCCTGATAACCCGATTCAACCGTTGCTTCGGTGAAGCCGCGAAGACGGCGGTTCTTGCGTAGCGTTACCATGCCGTCACGAAAACAGGTTACGACCTCGTCCTCGGGACGCACAGGACGTTGCATCTTCGTGAAGAGCCGCTTCGCCCGCTCTGTCTGCCAGCTCGACGGAAGCGCTTGAGCCCACGGAATGTCCGACTCCTTATATCCCGGATACGGCTTGAGCCCCTCAATCATGGCTGGACGCCTTTGGCCTTCCGTTTCGGCCTGACCGGGGCAGCGGGCGCTTCTTCATCCTCCGGCGGGGCGCAGAGCTGGTAGAACTCGTGCAGCTTGGCTTTCAGCAGTTCCCTGTCGGGCAGCAGGGTTTCATACTCGGCCACCATGGCCGGGGAGAGCGCGCGGCTGAGGCAATATTCGACCACTTCGCTGTCCTTGGTGGCGCACAGCAGCAGGCCTACCGCCGGGTTTTCGTGCGGCTTGCGGTGGTCGCGGTCGAGCGCTTCGAGATAGAAGTTGATCTTGCCCAGGTCTTCGGGGCGGAACTCGCGGATTTTAAGTTCGATGGCGACGAGGCAGTTCATGCTGCGATGGAAGAACAGCAAGTCCAGCGCGAAATCCTGCCCGCCGACTTGCACCGGGTATTGCGAGCCGACAAAGCAGAAATCGCGTCCCAGCTCGGTGATGAAGCGACCGAGATTGCGCAGCAATGCGCCTTCCAGATCGGCCTCGGAGTGCTCGGCGGGAAGACCGAGAAATTCGAGGCTGTAGACGTCCTTGAAGAACTCTGCAGCGAGCGGCTGAAGTTCTCTCAACGCGGTTGAGAGTTTTGGCGGATTGAGGATGGAGCGCTCGAAGACACCGGCATTCATCTGGCGGGCGAGCTCGCGAACTTGCCAGCGGTTGCGGCTGGCGACGCGGAGGTAGAACTCGCGTTCTTCCGGGCGCTTCGCCCGGCTGAGGATGTGGAGGTTGGACGACCAGGGCAGTTCCCTCAACAGTGTTGAGAGATTTGGCTGGTCGCGGTAGGTGTCAAAGAACTGGCGCATCCGCCAGATGTTCTGAGCCGAGAATCCGCGGATTCCCAAGTGCTTGCTTTGCACAAAGGTCGAGAGGGCCAGCACCGTTCCTTTGCCCCATCCTTCATTTCGTATCTTGTGCCAGACATACTCTCCGACCTTCCAATAAAGATCGATCAGTACCGTATTGACGGCCTGGGATGCCTGAATGCGGGACTGCTCAATGAAGGCAAGCACCTCTTCAAAGGCGCTCTGCTCGGTCGAAGGCGGCAATCGTCGCGCTGGTGCTGCGACCATTTCTTTCTCCGTTTTTTTCATCGCACAGCCTCCGCTGTGATCTCACAAGCGCGTTCCTGGGCGCGGAGCCGCGAGAGCGGGGCCTTGATCGGAAGCCGCTCACGGCAGTGACGCCAAGTCAATTGTGTCGACAGCGTCGACACAATTGCCAGATCGGTGAAGATCTGTGCCGCCGCAATGGCACGATTGACGGCGGCGATTGCCACTTTCTTTTTCATGCCGCCGCCCCGGTGATCTCGCTGAGCAGGCCTTCGGTTTCCTGCTCCAGTGCGAGGATGTCGGCGCTGATCTCGGCCAGGGTGCGCAATTGCGGCGGCTGGTAGAAGTGGCGGGTGAAGCTGATTTCGTAGCCGATCTTGGTGTCGGACTCGACGATCCAGGCATCGGGGGTATAAGGCAGCACTTCGCGGCGGATGAAGGCTTCGATGCCGCCGTCTTCAAGCAGGGGGACTTGCTCGAAGTCGCGCAGTTCGCTATCCGGCTCGTATTCGACGACAACCGGCTTGTTGCCCTCACCCCGGGCGCCTCTCTCGGAGGTAGAGGGGAGTTCGAACAGGCCGCGCAAGGGATCGCGCTGGGCTTTACCGGGCTTGTAGATTTTCTTGATGACGGGTGGCGCGTCTTCGACCCGCCAACTGACGGCGTTGATGATCAGCTTGAGGTCGGCGGCGTTGGGCTTGAGGCCGAGTTGCCTGAGCGTGGCGTCGACGCGTTCGAGAAAGACGTTGTGGTCTTCGAACAGGCCGTCGCCAAGGGCTTCGCGCAGCCGGGTGGCGATTTCGATGAGCTGGGCATCGCGCCGCCAGGTGGTCTCGCTGAGCAGCTTTTTCTTCTTGGCTTCGGGCAGGGATTTCTTGGCGCTTGGCTCGCCGTCGTCGTCCGGCTCGTTATCACTATTGCCGTAGTCGTTGACGAGCTGTTCCAGTGGCTGGCGGACGCTGGCCGGGTTATCGAACAGCGCGTCGCCGAGCTGCTCATAAAGCTCGGCGCGGATGTCTTCGTCGCCGGAGGCGTAACGCAAGGTCTCTATGCGCGGGCGGGTGAGCTGGCTGTGCAGGCGCAGCGGTCGTTCGACTTTCACCTTCCAGTAACCGAAAGCGGCGTTGGGGAAGATTTTCGACTGCGGGGTTTCCTTGAAGGCAAGGAAGGCATCGCAGATGCGCTGGATGTCGTCGGCAGCCAGTTCGCAGTTCTTTTTGCCCATGTTCTTGCGCAGTGGCTTGAACCATTGCGTGGCATCGATGAGCTGGACCTGGCCTTGGCGGGCTTCGGGTTTGCGGTTGCTCAGCACCCAGACGTAGGTGGCGATGCCGGTGTTGTAGAAGAGGTTCAGCGGCAGGGCGACGATGGCTTCCAGCCAGTCGCTTTCGATGATCCAGCGGCGGATGTTGCTTTCGCCCTGGCCGGCATCGCCGGTGAACAGCGACGAGCCGTTATGGACTTCGGCAATGCGGCTGCCGAGCGGCGTGTCATGTTTCATCTTGCTCAGCATGTTGGCCAGAAAGAGCATCTGGCCGTCGCTGGAGCGGGTGACCAGCGAATATTCGGCATCGCCCGCGTGGTCGATGACGAAGCGCGGGTCTTTCAGGTCTTTTTTGCCGCCCATGCGCTCCTGGTCGCTCTTCCAACTCTTGCCGTAGGGCGGATTGGCGAGCATGAAATCGAACTCGCGCGAGCGGAAGGCATCGTTGGCCAGCGTGCTGTGTTCCGGGCCGCCGACGATATTGTCCGCCGCGTCGCCGTCGCCCTTGAGCAGGAGGTCGGCCTTGCAGATGGCGTAGGTCTCGCCGTTGATTTCCTGGCCGTAAAGGTGCGTGGCGACCTGTTTGCCGTGCGCCTTGGCGATCTGCTGGAGCGTCTCTTCGGCCACGGTGAGCATGCCGCCAGTGCCGCAGGCACAGTCGTAGAGCAGGTAGGTGCCGGATTCGATCTTGTCGGCCACCGGCAGAAACATCAGGTTCGCCATGAGGCGCACGGCATCACGCGGCGTCCAGTGTTCGCCCGCTTCTTCGTTGTTGTCTTCGTTGAAGCGACGGACGAGTTCCTCGAACATCGTGCCCATGGAATGGTTGTCCAGCGCGGGTAAGTCGCCTACCTGGAAGGGGCTGATGTTGATGTCCTTGTCGAGAAATTTCTCGATCAGCGTACCAAGCGCGTCGGCTTTGGACAGGCGCGGGATCTGGTGGCGAAACTCGAAGTTGGTCAGGATGTCCTGCACATTGGGCGAGAAGCCGTCGAGGTAGGCTTCGAAGTCGTCCTTGAGTTTTTGCTGCGTGGCGCGGGCTTTCAGGTCGCGCAGCAGAAAGGGTGAGGTGTTGTAGAACGCTTGGCCGGACGCGGAACGCAGCGCGTCGTCCTGATTGGTGATGCCTTCCTTGTCGAGCGCGGCCTTCATCTCCAGCACGGCCTGCTTGGTCGGCTCCAGCACAGCGTCGAGACGGCGCAGCACGGTCATGGGCAGGATGACATCGCGGTACTTGCCGCGTACATAGACATCGCGCAGCACGTCGTCGGCGATGCTCCAGATGAAGTTGGTCAGCCAGTTGAGTTGTGCTTGATCCACGGGTGGTTTTCCTGTTTTACGCGAGTGAAGAACCCAGCCGCCGTAAACCGACGATGGATCGGTGCTTTTTACTTTCAGGCAAGTCTGGCATTGTCCTTCAGCATCCGAGTATGTGCAATGCATCTGGCGATTTGCGCTTTTCAGTATCGCTTGGTTCATCAAATAGCGGATGATAAGGATGAATATCTCATGTCCGCGAATCGATGATTTGCGAGTGATGGTGCATCTGATAGGCTCGTAAAACTGGAGGTTTCCCTGTTTGATAGCACTTCGCCGGAAGCGCCTACGATACTCACATGCTCGATACCCGCGGGCTGGCGAGGGGCACCAAACCCGCAGTGCCCGTGCAAACACCGCTTCTCACGGACAGAGGCGGGGTCTCTATTCAGGGACAGCTTCCTGGCCCGTTCCGGCAAATTCCCATCCGATCAGTTCGCGCGACACCAGCCAGCCATTGCGGTAATGGGCACGCAACATTTCACGCAGCAAGGATCCGTTGCGATCCTTGAGAAAGCCAAGGATCTGGTCGTGCTCGGCGACGGCACGATCCCAGCGTTCGTGGCGGCGGTTGCCGGCAAAACGGTAGCGGCGGATGCGCGCGCATTCGGCGGCATAAATCCGTGACAATGCGCTGTTTCCGGCTGCATCAACGATGCGCTGATGGATCGCCTGGTTGAGCTCGAAGTACTCCATCAACTGTTCAGCGCGGTAGGCAGCCACCATGCGCTGGTGCAACTCCTCGATTTCGGCGATTTCCTGCGCCAGGATATTCTTGCAGGCCGGCTCGGCAGCGAGTCCTTCGAGTCCGACCAGCAGTTCCATCGTGTCCTCGACATCGGCCATTGACAACGCGGTCACCGTCGCTCCCCGATTCGGTGAGATCGTCACCAGACCTTCGCCGGCCAGAATCTTAAACGCTTCGCGTAGCGGTGTACGGGAAAGTCCCTCTAGGTGTTCCTTGATCGCTCGCTCGGAAATGCGCTGGCCGGGTGCAAGGTCACCCGCGACAATCATTTGTCGCAGCCGGTCGGCCGCAGTCTGGGTGCGATTGCCGTGCTTGGTTTCGCTCATGGGATCTCCTGTCTGCT
>CAIVZW010000352.1 GCA_903910495.1 uncultured beta proteobacterium | reverse complement strand
CGGTCGCGAAAGGGTTCGAGGTAAATGACGGACGTGTAGATGGCGCGCTCGCCGGGTGGGCGTACGGCGTACTCGGGGAATCCTTCGCTGCGAATTCGGGCAACATGACCGACGAGTTGATCCGGCGGGATGACTTGTGCGAACCCTATCCCCTGTACGCCGGGAATACTCTCCTCTGGATGCAGTGTCTCGACATAGGCTCGCCACGCGTGGCGGTCAACCGACTGCGACCCAGCGAAGAGGGCAGCTCCCCCGCGAAGAATCAGTGCATAGGCACCAAGGCGTTCCTGGATCTTGAGAGTAATCTGATCGCAGGAAAAGCCGAACTGTCGCTGCTCGTCGTCATCTATGCCCTGCTTGACAAGAATGCTGAAGAAAACAGTTGCCAGCAAACTTGCGCTGAGGATGGCCCAAGCAACCGCTGTTGTCCTGGAACGGTGGCCAGTCATTAGAACACTACAGGTTAGCGAGGATTGAAATCGGTTACGGTTAGTTTTTCGGACACCATGACCCCCTTGTCCTGAATAGGTATACCAGTATTGCATAATACGCCCGTCCGAATCTAGCCACTTGGCGATTCTTGCAATTGCCTTGCAGCACGAAGAAATCGAGACCATTTTCGAGGCAATTGAGGATAAGAATCGCTGACACATTCTGCTTGAGAGCATTAGCGAAAAGCTATAATTCCATTTCTATGCTGAACAATCCATCATGCAAATTTTTGCTTATCCTGAGTCTCAAGAGCGCCGGAAGTGGCATCTTGAAGTTCTTAAATCGTTTGAAAGCCACAAAGAAAATAGCTTGCCTAACTCAGGCATCGAACAGCCAAGAGGTCAACCCATGCTGCTCTTCCCTGAGCAGATCCTCTCCCGGGACATGCTATTTGCGGCGTTTATCAAGAGAAACAAGGAACGTCTGGGAATGCCATAGTGAAAGTCTCGCCGGGTGCCAACAATAGGGCGGCCAGAAATGCTTTGGGCAGCGCGTGGATTGCCTGCGCATATGCTCTGCAATGATCAGCAGCGTTGCGGTGGACTGCCCCGCGTTCGGTAGGCTTTGACCCCAAGGAGCCGGTCACGTGATCTTCCGTTTTTCACTCTATGGGTTCCTGAAAAATCAGCGTTACTTCGAGCCTTTCATGATGCTGTTTCTGCTCGGCAGCGGAAACTCCTTTGCCTCTGTTGGCCTACTGATTGGCTTTCGGGAACTGTGCATCAACGCCACCAATATTCCTGCCGGGGCGATTGCCGACCTGTATGGCCGTCGCCGTTGCATGCTGGTCTCTTATCTGGCTTACATGATCGCGTTCTTATGTTTTGGCCTTTGCCCGAATCAGCTTTTCTACCTGTTCATCGCCGTGTTCTTCTTCGGCATCGGCGAAGCTTTTCGCGAAGGAACACATAAATCCATGATCTTCACCTGGCTGCGCCTAAACGAAAGGCTGGAGGAGAAGACCAAAGTTTATGGCTATACGCGCTCCTGGTCGAAAATCGGCTCAGCCGTTTCCATTCCGATTGCGACGGCTATCGCCTATTTCTCCAACAATCTGAATGTGCTTTTTTTGGCAGCCCTGGTTCCCTACAGTATCGGTTTCATTTCGCTCTGTACCTATCCGAAGGAACTCGATGGGCAGCCCGAGGGCGATGTCAGCATCAAACGGGTCTTTGTCCATATGTGGGAGACCCTCCGGGACTCCGTAAAGATTTCCGGACTCCGCCGTCTGATGCTCGAATCCATCGGGTTCGAGGGATTCTTTGACGTTATCAAAGACTACATCCAGCCGATGATCAAGGTCATGATTCTGGGAATTCCCCTGTTGCTGGCTCTTGACGACGACAGACGTGGCACGCTGTTAATCGGTGCGGTGTACTTTGTGTTCCATCTTGGTTCGGCTTGGTCTAGCCGCAAGGCGCACCTTTTGAGCAAGCGTTTTGGTGGTGATGATCCTGCCAGCGGCGTCATTTGGTGGTGCATGACATTGATTTACCTGGTCATGTTGCCCTGTCTTGTCCTGGAGTTATATCCGCCGGTGATTGTCCTGTTTTTCCTGCTCTTCCTCATGCAGGGTACCTGGCGTCCGCTGATCATCAGCCGTTTTGATGCCTATTCGCCAGAAACTCGCGGCACTAGCATCCTGTCGGTGGAGAGTCAGTCGCAAACCTTCGCCAAGATGCTATTCGCACCGGCCTTGGGATTTGTTGTTGATCTGGTCGCTAATATGGGCACGGGCCTCGGCGGAAAATTCTGGCCGATCGCCATGGTGGGCATTCTGATCAGCACCTACATGGTGCTGAGCGTTGCCTCAGCTCTCCCAAACCGGCGTAGTTCGGGCTAATTGACGCTTAATCGGCTTCGATTCTGAAACCTATCTTGAGTGTGACTTGAAAGTGAGCTACCTTGTCATCGGCAACGTGGCCAGTTGTCTTGACTACTTCGAACCAGGAAATATGTCGGATTGTTTTGGCGCTGGTTTCGATGGCGTTACGAATGGCATCATCGATACCTACTTTCGACGAACCAACAATTTCAACGATTTTATAAACATGATCTGACATCACAGACTCCCGTATTAATGGTTACACGTTAAAACGTAATACTACAGTCAAACCAAAGGCAAGCTTCTCTTCATCCACTGCTGTATCGTCCGCTGAATTCGAGCACGGATTTTCATTGAGCTTCACGTTTGCGTATTGGCGGCGAGTAAGCTCCAGCCCAAAGTAGAATCCGGATACCCGATCAAACCATAATACTCATACCCGGAAGCGTGCCACCGACTGCCGCAGTTCGCCAGCTAATTGCTCGAGTATCAGTACATTTTCATTCGCCGCACGAACCGACTGAGCCGACTCCTCGATCATGCTGGAGATCTGTTCGACATTGCGCGCCACGCTGCTGCTGGCCTGGCTCTGTTCGGTCGTGGCCGCAGCCACCTCGCTGACATTGGCCAGTGCCACCACCGACGCTTCGCTGATCTGGCGCAGCGTCTCCCCGGCTTTGGCCGCCATTTCCACACCAAGTGCTACCTGTGGTCCAACGGCCTGCATGCCATTTACGACGCCCGTCGTATCGGCATGGATCGCCTGGATCATGCCGGTGATCTGATCGGTGGCCTTGCTGGTCCGCTCGGCCAGCTTGCGTACTTCGTCGGCCACCACGGCAAAGCCACGACCCTGCTCGCCGGCTCGCGCCGCTTCGATCGCTGCGTTGAGTGCCAGCAGGTTGGTCTGGTCGGCAATTTCCTTGATCACCCGGGCGATGCCCCCGATCTCGCGCGAACGCTCGACCAATCCGCCGATCAGACCAGTCGCGTCATCGACCTGACTGGCCGCACGACGAATCTCAGCGCTGGCCTGGCTGACCATGCCTTCGCCCTGACTGGCGAGGCGGGTTACATCCGAAGCATTGGCTTCGGTTTCCTTGGCGCTCTGTGAAATGTGGTCTACGCTGACCGCCATCTCTTCAATCGCCGCCGCCGTGGACGCAATGGCATCCGAGGACAGTCGTGAAGCGTTATTGATCTGCTCCATCTGCCCGGAAAGGCTGTTTGAGGTTTGCCCCACCTTGTCCGCGTTGTGCTGGATACTCTCGATTATTCCCCGCAGACCGGTTTGCATGAGCTGAATCGATTCCATCAGACTGCCCGGTGCACCGGTAGTACGGATCTGCTGGTCAAGATTGCCGCCGGCAATGGCTCTGGCCATGCTTGCCGCATATTCCGGTTCGCCGCCCAGGGCCTGGTAAATTTTCCGGGCCATCAGTATGGCCGCTGCAATCACCACGGAAAGAATGGCCAGCCCGATCAGGATGAAGCGCAAGGCGTTTTTCCAGTAGGATTGATCAACATCATCGGCAAACAGACCAAAACCGATAATCCAGCCCCATTCCGGAATTTTGACTACCCCATTGATTTTGGGTAATTCGACCTCGCCTTTGGGGCGTTTGGATCTGATTTCCACCAGCGCCATATCCGTCGTCTTGAGCGCATCCAGATAAACCTGCTGCGTTGTGCGGCCATCGGGCATCTTGATCCCCATGTCCACCTTGCCCTCCTTGCGTGCATCGGGATGAACCAGAACGGTTCCTGCCAGATCGCGTACCAGAACATAGTCGTCTCCTTCACGCAGCCCGGAGAGTGCCTGTTTGGCCTTGGCCTGTGCCTCGTCACGGGTCAGCGTCCCGGCCTTTTCCAGGGCGAGGTAGGTTCCGGCCTGCTTGCCAGCCAGGCTTACCATCATCGTTATCTGGGCCTGTCGATCCTCGAGCATGGAAGAGCGGATCGTGTGCAGTGCAATCAGCACCAGAATCAGCATACCCAAGGCGGCGCAGCCCACGATCAGGGCCAGACGAGTAGAAAGTTTCATGATCATTCCTTAGGTAAGCAGAGGGCGTCCTGTCGATTGTATGGGCAGGCAGCCAATTGAATCAATAGCTACGGGCTTTGTTGGTGCGAAGAATAATCCTAAAAAACTCAGTTGGACAGGTAAAAACCCGCTCATGGTTCGACAGGCTCACCACGAACGGGTTTTTAAGCTATCACCCGAAGGGTGAAACACCCGTTCGCCCTGAGCAGCCCGCACAGCGGGCGTGTCCCCCAAGG
>CAIVZW010000351.1 GCA_903910495.1 uncultured beta proteobacterium | reverse complement strand
GGCGAACTGATGCCGATCGAGGAAGACGAGCACGGCACCTACATCATGAACTCAAAGGATCTTCGGGCCGTCGAGCATGTGCAGCGCCTGATCGAGATCGGTGTCGATTCGCTGAAGATCGAGGGGCGTACCAAATCGTCCTACTACGTCGCCCGCACGACGCAGGTTTACCGCCGCGCCATCGACGATGCTGTCGCCTGCCGGCCGTTTGATCCGAAGCTGTTGGGCGAACTCGAAGGCCTGGCCAATCGTGGTTACACCGACGGTTTTTACCAGCGCCATCACGAACACGAAATGCAGAATTACCTGCGTGGCCACTCCGAATCCGCACGCAGCCTCTACGTTGGCGATGTCATCGGCTGGGATGGCGGCCGCGGATTGGCCGAGATCGAAGTGAAAAACCGCTTCTCGGTCGGTGACCGCATTGAGGTCATCCATCCTTCGGGAAATTTCGAACTCCTCCTGGCGCGAATGGAAAACGCCGACGGCGCCCCGCTTGGCGTTGCACCGGGCAACGGGCATCGTGTATGGGTTCCGCTGCCGGTCGAGTTGCCGGGTGCCATGCTGGCACGCTTTGTTTGACCGTGAACATTTCAGAAGTCCGCCGCACAGACACAGAGGTGCCGATGGCCGCACACCTCTTCGTTGATATCTCCGCACACGGTTTCGGTCATCTGGCACAGACGGCCCCTGTCCTCAACGAACTGACCCGCCTGCTCCCTGATTTGCAACTGACCGTGCGCAGCGCCCTGCCCCTGGAAAGATTGCGCACCCGCTTGAATGGCGACTTTGAGCACATCGCCGAACGCAGCGATTTCGGCTTCGTCATGCAGGATGCGGTACGCATCGATTTTGCCAGGACCGCGCAGGCCTATCGTGAACAACACGCCAACTGGCCGCAGCGCATTGCTGATGAGGCGGCCCTGTTTGCTCGCCTGCAACCCGATCTGGTATTGACCGATGTCGCCTATCTGCCGCTGGCAGGCGCGGCTCATGCCGGCATACGCTCGCTATCGATGTGCTCGCTCAACTGGGCTGATCTGTTTGCCCATTTTTTTGGCCACGAACCGTGGGCCGCAGCCATTCACCGCGAGATCCTGGCCGCCTACCACAGTGCCGAATGCTTTCTGCGCCTGACGCCGGCCATGCCGATGACCGACCTGCCACGCGTGCGTGCCATTGCTCCGGTTGCTGCCCTGGGCAAGGATTGCCGGGTGACGCTGCGCGAAAGGCTGGACTGCCTGCCTGACGAGAAACTCGTCCTGATCGCCTTCGGCGGTATCGATAACCCGTTGCCTGTCGAAGCTTGGCCGCGAACCGAAAATCTGCGCTGGCTGATTCCGCAAAGCTGGCCGGTTGTGCGAGAGGACATGACGGCTTTCGAGCCCATCGGGCTGAATTTTACCGACCTGCTGCGCAGTGTCGATGCCGTGCTCACCAAACCCGGTTACGGCACCTTTACGGAAGCCGCGTGCAACGGTACTCCCATACTCTACGTCAGGCGCGATGACTGGCCTGAACAGGAGTGCCTGATCGACTGGCTGAAAAGCAACGCCCGCAGCCGCGAAACCGGCACAGCTGATCTGGCCTCCGGTCGCCTGCAGTCAGCGCTTGATGATCTCTGGCAGCAGCCCACTCCACCTGCCCCCGCGCCTGCCGGAGCAGAGGAAGTGGCGGCGTTTATCTCAAGCCTTATTGGAAAGCCAAGATCATAGCCCTGAACTTGGCGGAACTGTGTCTCAGCAATGCGGTCAACTACTGCTCGTAATAATTTGCGTGAAAGAGCAGATCATTGCGACCCAGCAAGGCAGATCTCCTAGCCTGGACGTTGATAGCAAAAAAGACTATGCGCCACTTTCTTGTATCACATGTTACTTATGCCATGTAGTGAAGTTTATTTCAGAAGTTTTATTCTTAACAGAGAGCCGCAATGAAAAAGATCGTATTGCTTCAAACCAGCATGGTGTCATTCAAAACGTTTAATGACTTGTTTCATGAAATCATTCCTGAGGCTCAAGTTTCAAATCTGGTCGATGAGGATTTGCTCAATACGCTGAATCTCAATAAAGGAATCACGTCTTCGATTATTCAGCGAATCAGCCAATACTGCATTTTTGCCGAAGCAGCGGGTGCCGATCTGATTTTCAGTCAGTGTTCATCGACTCGCGAAGGAATTGAATGCGCAAGAAGAATGGTTAACATCCCGCTAGTCATGGTGGACGATGGCATGGCTGAACAAGCGATTACCATGGGCCTCCGAATCGGTGTGGTGGCTACCGCAGCCGCTACCCTGAAGCCAACCGCTTCGGCGCTTTCGCAGTTTGCGAAAAATGCGGGGAAGACCATTGAAGTCAAGACCTATCTGGCCGACGGGGCATTGG
>CAIVZW010000350.1 GCA_903910495.1 uncultured beta proteobacterium | reverse complement strand
GGATGTTGGATTGCGGATTGGCCAGCGTAAAGCCGAAGCAGGCTTGCATGCTGCGCACTTGCCCGATCGGGGACGGATCACCTGCCAGCAGCTCGAGCATGCTGCCTGTCTGCGGCTGAAACCAGTATGGGTAGGATTCCAGCAGCATGACCTTATTTCGCCTGGCGGCATCGAACATTGACTTGGCCTCGTCAAGACTTAATGCCAGCGGCTTCTCACAGAGGATGTGCTTGCCATGCTCCGCGGCCCGAATGCACCACGAGGCATGCATGCTATTGGGTAGCGGGACATACACCGCATCAATCTGTGGATCTGCAAGCAGGGCATCGTAGCTTCCATGATGCTTTTCGATGCCTTGGACGTCTGCAAAATCCCTGGCCTTTTCCACTTCGCGACTGGCCACCGCCACAACCTTGACCATTGAACTGGATTTGACGTCACGCACAAATTGCTTGGCAATGTTGGCACAACCGAGGACACCAATACGGAGCGTGGATTGGGAAATTTTGGTCATGGATGTGGTCTCTCTTCGTTGTTGGGGTGAATGAATCTGCGCGCTGGTGATTGACGGGTACACCTCGGATTACTTATTGGATAACAAGCGGTTGAAGCCCGCTAGTCCAATATGTCAGGCGATTCCGAGATCATCCGGAGATTTCCGGACATGATAAATCACATACAGAGGAATCATAAGCATTCGTTAGTCAATGAGTCATACTCAATCGATTTCAGACTACGGCCCATTGCTCAAGCTCATCGAAGGCCTGTTCCCGGACGCCACAGACCGGCACAAGTTGCTGTGGGAAACGCCCTGTGCGCTGTTTGGTTTTTCCGGTTCTGATCTGAGAGAATGACGCTTCTGCCCGGAACCAGGACAAACAAAGGATTCAAAATGAAAAAAACCGTGAACTGGGGCGTACTCGGCGCGGGCTCCATTTCCACCAAACGCTTCATGCCGGCCATGAGCGAGGCACCGAGCACGAGCTTGCTCGCCCTCGCCTCGCGTGACCCGGAAAAAGGGCGCGCCGTGGCCCAGGCGCTCAATATACCGCGAGTCTATGGCCGCTATGACGAATTGCTGGCCGATCCGGACATCGATGCGGTCTATATTCCCCTGCCCAACCAGCTTCACTTCGAATGGTCGGTACGCACTCTGGAAGCCGGCAAGCACGTGCTCTGCGAGAAACCGCTGTGCCTGAGTTCGGATCAGGTGAAACAACTCTGTGCCGTACGCGAGCGCACCGGCAGACACATTGAAGAAGCCTTTGCCTACCGCAATCATCCGCAGTGGGCAAAACTGAACGAAATCCTGGCCAGCGATGTGATCGGCCCGGCGCGCGCTGCGCATGGCATGCTGGCCAAGCAGTTCTTTTCTCCGACGGACATTCGCAACAATCCGGCCGGTGGCGGTGGCGGAATGTATGACCTCGGCTCTTACGCAATCAGCGCCTGCAACATGATCTTCAGGCGCGCACCGGCACGCGTCGTGGCCGCGCTCGAGATCGACCCTGTGTTCGGCATTGACCGGCTCTCCAGTGCCTTGCTCGACTATGGCAACGGCCACGCCGCATTTACGGTGGCGACGCAGTCGGGCGGGGACGGGTGGGGCTCGCAGCAGCATCTCACAATCCTCTGCGCCCGTGGCTGGCTGCGTTTCAACTTCCCGTATTCGCAGGTGCAGCCGACGGCATGCTGCATCGAACTGGGTGACGCCACCAGCGTTGGCGCTTTCCCGACAAGGACGTTCACGTTCGAACCGGCAAACCAGTTCGTGCTTCAAGTGGAGCGTTTCTCACGCTTGCTGCTTGGCGACCCGGTACCGACCTGGCCCATTGAGGAAGCATTCGATACGCTGCAGACTATCGAAAGCCTGTTTGCATCGGCGCGCACCGACACCTGGCAATCCCTACCTGAGCGCTGAGGCATCACATCAATGAACGAAAAAGAATCGCGCACGATTGCGCTTACCGTCGCCGCCGCGTTCTTCATGGAAACGCTCGATGCGTCGATCATTGCCACCGCCCTGCCGGCGATCGGTGCCGCTTTCGACACCACGGCACTGGGGGTCAGCGTCAGCATTACCTCGTATCTGGTAGCCATGGCGGTGTTCGTACCGGCGGCGGGATGGTGTGGCGAACGCTTCGGCGCGCGCAACGTATTTGCCTGGGCTGTCGGCATGTTTACCCTGGCCTCGCTGTTGTGCGGCCTTGCCCCAACCCTGTGGGCGCTTATTGCCTCGCGTATTCTGCAGGGCGCGTCGGCGGCATTCATGTCGCCGGTGGGCCGCTTCGTAGTCCTGCGCGAAACACCCAAGGAGCGCATCATCGAAGCCATTGGCACCATCACCTGGCCAGGGCTCATTGCGCCGGTCATTGGTCCGGCACTCGGCGGCCTGATTGTCAGCTATGTGTCATGGCGCTGGATTTTCCTGCTCAATGTACCCCTTGGCGTGATCGGAGTCTGGCTGGTTCTGCGCCATATTCCCAAGCATCCTCCAGCACCGCGAACCCGCTTTGACACCATCGGCTTCGTGCTGACTGCACTTGCCCTTGCCGCGCTGGTGGAAGGGCTGGCGCGACTCGGCGGGCTGGACAACTCGGCGCTGTTACCTCTGGCGCTGGTTGGCTTCGGCCTGCTGGCCGCTGTCGGCGCGATCTGGCATGCCCGCCGAACCGATGCGCCCATGCTCGACCTGCGGGCCGTCAGCGTACCCACCTACAAACTGGCCATCGTCACCGTCGGATTCATTTCGCGCGTGGCGATCAATGCCTCGCCCTTCCTGTTGCCCCTGATGTTCCAAATTGGCTTCGGCTATTCGCCGCAACAGGCCGGCCTGATGGTGCTGGTCTATATGGCCGGAAATCTGCTGATGAAAAGCGCCACCACGCCAATCCTTCGCCGCTTTGGCTTCCGCAGGGTGCTGACCATAAACGCTGCGCTGTGCGCAGCGATGCTCTTTGCCTGCGGAATGCTGGAGCCCGGAACGGCGGATCTGATGATTTATGCTGTTCTCATTGTTGCCGGGATGACGCGTTCAATGAACTTTACCAGCATCTCTACACTTGCCTTTGCCGATCTCAGTGCGGAGCAGCGTATTGGCGGCAGCGCCCTGGCGACCATGCTGCAGCAGGTCGCCATGAGCATGGGAGTTGCCTTTGCAGCATTTTCCTTGAGTGCTTCGCAAACGTTGAGAGGCGTTGCGACGCTGGGGCTGGTCGACTTCCGTTATGCCTGGTTCGCCATAGGCACGCTGATGGTGCTGGCCGCGGCAGGTACGTTACGACTTGACCGGAACGCCGGAGTCGCCATTTCCAGCCGGCCATGATGACGGTTCGCTAAAACGGGACGAATGCCCCTCGCCGATTCGAAATCTATCAACCAAAAAAACACAGTTGGACAGGTAAAAACCCGCTCATGGTTCGACGCCCCGCAGGAAGTCCTCTTGGGGGACAAGCTCACCACGAACGGGTTTTTGAGCTATCACCCGAAAGACGAAACGCCCGTTCGCCCTGAGCAGCCCGCACCGCGGGCGTGTCGAAGGGTTCGAATCCTGTAGCTACGGTTATTAAGATCAACGAGGAGTCGATCAACCGGACTCATCTTGGCGTTGCATCCGGCAAGCCGCCATCGACCGGAATCGTCGCTCCGGTTGTCGGGGTCTGCCGGGTCGCAAAATACATGACGGCACGGGCCACATGTTCTGCCGTGACCTGGGTTTTGAGCAGGTTGCGCGAGTGGTAATAATCCTGCAATCCCTTTTCGTCCAGACCGCGCGCTTTCATGCGGTCGGGGCCGACTTCGGCCCACAGGCCCGACTTGGTCTTCCCGTGCGAGAATACCGCGTCCGGCGCCACCATGTTGACGCGCACATCGATGTCGGCCAGTTCGAGACTGGCGATACGTGCCAGTTGATGCGAGGCGGCCTTGGTCGCGCTGTAGGCACCAAACTTTGCACCCGGCGCAAAGACGTTCTTGGTGGAGATCAGGACAATGTCGCCGCCGGTGTTCTGAATCTTGAACAGGCGTCCGGCTTCGGCAATCGTCAGCAGCGTTCCTTCGATATTGACCCGTTCAAGCTTGCGGAAGGTATCGATCGACAGCTCGGTCAGCGGTGCGACGGCGGCAATTCCGGCATTGACAATCACCAGATCGACGCCACCCCAGGCCATGAGAATGGAGGCGTAGCCGTCGGCAACCGAAAGCGGGTCGGTCACATCCATGGCCACCGCCAGAATTCGACCGGGATAGAGGCTCTCGAACGCGGCCACCGTAGCCTCCAGAGCCGGACCTTGCAGATCGCTCAATGCGACGTGCCAGCCTTCCGCCAGCAGTTTGTCGCAGATGCCATGACCGATCGCGCCGGCGCCGCCGGTGACCATGGCCACG
>CAIVZW010000349.1 GCA_903910495.1 uncultured beta proteobacterium | reverse complement strand
CTGATCCGCCCCTTCACCGGTCTGCGTCCGCGCAGCGAACATGCGGCCGCTGTCGCCGCCCCGCCCTACGACGTTCTCTCCAGCGAGGAAGCCCGCCAGCGCGCTGCCGGCAAACCCTATTCTTTCCTGCACATTTCCAAGGCCGAAATCGACCTGCCGCCGGAAATCGACCACTACGCCCCCGAGGTCTATGCCAAGTCGGCTGAAAACCTGCACAAGATGATCGCTGAGGGCATTCTCTTCCGTGACGCAGCGCCCTGCTACTACGCCTACCGTCTGATCATGGGCACGCACACGCAGACCGGCCTGATCGCCGCGGCATCGGTCGCCGCCTACGATGCCAAGCGCATCCGCAAGCACGAATTTACCCGGCCGGACAAGGAAGATGACCGCGTACGTCAAATTGAAGCACTTAACGCCCAAACCGGCCCTGTATTGCTCGCCCATCCGGACAGCAATGACGCCGAGAACCTGATTGCCGCCGCCACTAGCGGCACACCGATCGCCGATGTCACCGCCGATGACGGCATTCGCCACACTCTCTGGCTGATCGACGATGCCGCCGCCATCGAGCGCATCAGCGCCGTCGTCGGCGCCATGCCCAGCCTCTACATCGCCGACGGGCACCACCGCTCGGCCGCCGCGTCGCGCGTTGCTGCGGCCCGGCGCGGCAAGGGCCGCCCGCAGTCGGCCGAATATTTCCTGGCGGTAATCTTCCCGGCGCGGCAGATGCGCATCATGGATTACAACCGGGTACTGCGCGATCTCAACGGCCACAGCGTCGCCGCCTTCCTCAAGGCCGTCGGCGAACGCTGCACGGTCACCGCGTCGGCCATCCCGGTGAAAACGGAACGCACAGGCACTTTCGGCATGTATCTCGACGGGCACTGGTATCACCTCGCCATCCGCCCCGAACTCGTACCGACCCAGGACCCGGTGCGCCGGCTCGATGTTTCCGTTCTCTCCGAGCAAATCCTCGCTCCCGTCCTCGGCATTGCCGACCTGCGCCGCGATACGCGCATCGATTTCGTCGGCGGCATCCGTGGGCTGCCCGAACTGGAACGGCGCGTGAACAGCGGCGAAATGGCCGTTGCCTTTGCCATGTACCCGACACAAATGGCTGAACTGATGTCCGTCGCCGACGCCGGCGAAGTCATGCCGCCCAAGTCGACCTGGTTCGAACCGAAGCTGGCTGACGGGATGGTGTCGCACGTACTGGATTGATCGGACTGCGTGCCCGGCATCGAATCATCGATTCCGGGCACGCCTCTCGTTTGCCCCGAAGCACCCGTCAGAACAGACCGAAGTACCCTGTCCCGGCCATGGCCCATAGGCCGGATGGCGAGTTCCTGTTCCCCGAAAAACCGGCAGTTTTTGCCGCCACAACAGCGAACTCCTTAAACTGAACCCCCTGAACCCGCTCCATATGGCGACTCTGGCTTGGCCATGAAACTGGTCCGGATATTGCTGTACCCAGCCTGAAGCCATCGGAAAGCACACCGACCGGCATACATACGTCAAGCGCAGCAGGAGTCATCATGTCAACATCAGGAATCGCCAGTACGCTGTTCAGCCTCTTTCAGTCAAATCAGACGGGCGGTACCAGCACGTCCACGCAGAACAGGAGCAGCATCACCAGCACACCGGTCAGCGGCGATTTTTCGTCATCGCTGGCCTTGCGCATGGCGTCAATGCAAGCCCAGTCTGTCAATGCACTGCTCGGTTCGGTGTTCAATGACGGTAAGACGTCCAATAGCTTTGACTTTCTGACCGGAAGCGGCAGCACGAACGCCGCTTCAACTGACCTGCTTTCGGCATTCGGCATCTCGACAGGCAGCCTGGGGCTCTCTTCGACAGGACGCAATCTTTCACTGTTCGACCCGGAATCTGCCTACAAGATGATGAGCATCATCAATACCGAGGATGTTACCTACAAGGCACAGTATTCCGAACTGAGTGAGATGAAAACTGCAGTGAACGGCATGCAGCAGGCCGGACTGACGCTGGCCGGTACCAGCACGGCAATGGATAACGAAGCGATCAGGGCTCAGTTGCAAGGCTTTGCCGACAAATACAATGAATGGATCAAGCGCTTTGACGGCACGGTGAAAAGCAATGGCCTGCTGGCGGGAACGCAGGCCGCGGAGATCTCGCTCTACGAACTTGAACAGAGCGTTGAAAACATCTTCAATGGTGCCAGAGACGGTTTTCATGGCCTGCGTGACCTCGGCTTGAGCATTGACCAGAGCACCAATCTGGTATCTCTCGACGTGAGCAAACTGGACGCTGCGCTGGCGGCCAGCAGGCAAGGCGCGATCAACACCATTGATGAATTCAGCGCCAATTTTGCCAGATCAGCCGAGTTGCTCAATTCCAGCAACAATTTCATCCCGAATCGGCTGGCCAATCTGGATCAGGTGATTGACTACATTTCCGACAACAAGTCTTCACTTCAGGCCGAATTCGGACTGGGCGACCCCGTCAGACCCTCGGCTCAGACAGCCAGGGCTCTGGCCGAATACAAGCAGATCTTCGGATTATGAGCGCTTAAGGCAAGTCCCGGCGACGGCACAACACGGTTGCGTCTCGCGAAATCTCCTTCCGCAATGCGCGAAAATGATTTGTATGCTGCACAGCCGCAGCATATAATTCCCCATCAATAAATGGGAGCGCCCTGAATATTCATATTTCATGAATGCTGGGCACGTCGCAAGCAGCGCCAACCCCGTAGTTTGCGACTGCAACGGACTTCGCATCTGGCGAATGTCGTTGCCAGGTTTCCGACTGACATAACGATCCAGATCGCCATTCTTGGTGCAGTGGTATGCGGACAGGCGATGAAGGAGTCTTTTTCGGAGATTTATGATGCGCATAGAAACAAACCAGAACTTTCTTGAAAGCCGGACCTACGACGAGATCAGCGTGGGTGACAGCACTTCGCTGACACGCACCCTGCGTGCCGAAGACATCCAACTCTTCGCCATCATGTCCGGCGACATCAGCCCGGCAATCGTCGATCGGGAATTTGCCAACAGCGGCATGTTCAAGGGAGTCATCGCCCACGGCATGTGGAGCGCTTCGCTGATTTCCGCCACACTGGGTACGCAATTCCCGGGGCCAGGCACCATCCTGATCGATCAGTCGATCCGTTTCGCAAATCCGGTAAGCGTTGGCGACAGCATCACCATCACGGTCACGGTCAAGCAGATGTTCCCCAGCAACCATCACATCGTTTTTGACTGTACCTGTACCAATCAGGATGGGCTGGATGTTGTCCTGGGTACGGCTGAAGTTCTGGCGCCGACCGAAAAAATGCGCACCAAGCGAATTGATTTGCCCAACGTCACCATCTCGGACAAATACGCCAGACTGCAAGCCCTGGTAGCGCGCGCCAAGGGCCTGGCGGCCATTGATATGGCCGTGGCCCACCCCTGTGACAAGGAATCGCTCAAGGGCGCTTTGATGGCCGCCGAGGCAGGCCTCATCGACCCCATCCTGATCGGACCGGAAGCAAAAATTCGTGCCATCGCCGAAGAACACGGGTTCGATCTCAGGCAACACCGTATCGTCAACGTGAAGCACAGCCACGAGTCGGCGGCCATGGCCGTCACCCTGGTCCGCAATGGCGACGCCGAAGCCATCATGAAGGGCAGTCTGCATACCGACGAGTTGATGGCCGAAATCGTCTCGCGTGCGGCTGGTCTGCGTACTTCGCGGCGCATCAGCCACGTTTTCCTGATGGATGTGCCGACCTATCCCCGCCCGATCATGATCACCGACGCGGCGATCAACATCGCCCCGGAGCTTGAGGAAAAGTCACACATCATCCAGAACGCTATCAACCTGGCGCACATCATCGGCATTCCCGAACCGAGGGTGGCCATTCTTTCGGCGGTTGAAACGATCAACCCCAAGATTCAATCCACACTTGACGCTGCAGCCTTGTGCAAGATGGCCGATCGTGGTCAGATCACCGGCGGTTTGCTCGATGGCCCGCTGGCCTTCGACAACGCCGTATCGATAATGGCAGCCAAGACCAAGGGGATCAAGTCGGCCGTCGCCGGCTGTGCCGACATCCTTGTCGTTCCCGATCTTGAATCCGGCAACATGCTGGCCAAGCAACTGGAATATCTGGCCAACGCCCTGACCGCCGGCATTGTTCTTGGCGCCAAGGTGCCCATCGTCCTGACCAGCCGCGCCGATACCGCCGAGACACGCATCGCTTCCTGCGTCATCGCCACGCTGATCGCTCACTTCAACCGCAACCAGGCCCAGGAATCGGAATAGAACAAGTCAACAAACAAAGGCGGCCTTGGCCGCCTTTGTTTTGTCTGTTGCCGGCTTAGCGGTCAACGAGTTCCCGGGTGTCGCGGGCGATCACCAGTTCTTCATTGGTCGGCACTACCATCACCTTGATCGGCGAATCGGCAGTGGAAATGAGCACTTCCTTGCCACGCACATTGTTGGCAGCGGCATCAAACTTGATGCCCAGAATACCAAGACGTTCGACGATGGAAGCCCGGAAATCGAGGTCATTTTCACCGATGCCGCCGGTGAAGATGATGGCATCGACACGACCCAGTTCAATCGCATAGGCACCGATGTATTTGAGGACACGGTGACATAGCACATCAATGGCCAGTCTGGCCCGGGCATTACCCTCGCTGGCCGCTTTACGGACGTCGCGCATGTCGGAACTGATGCCGGAAATGCCGAGCAGTCCGGAGCGCTTGTTGAGCGCATTGTCAATGTCGGCAAAGGACATATTGACATTGGCAGCCATGAAACTGGGAATGCCGGCGTCAACATCGCCGCAGCGCGTGCCCATGACAATGCCTTCGAGCGGTGTCATACCCATGCTGGTATCGTAGGACTTGCCTCCCTTGACGGCAGTGAAGGATGAACCGTTGCCCATGTGACAGGTAATGCAGTTGAACTGATCCTTGGCGATGCCGAGTATTTCCGCGGCGCGCTCGGAAACAAAACGGTGGGACGTACCGTGGAAACCGTAACGACGAACATGATGCTGCTCATACCATTCGTAGGGCAAGGCATAGATGTAGGACTCGGCTGGCATGGTGGCATGGAAAGCGGTATCGAAAACGCCGACGTTGGCGACGCCGGGCATGGCGCTCATCATGGCCTCGATGCCGGTGATGTTGGCTGGATTGTGTAGCGGCTCCAGCGGAATGTTTTCCTTGAGCGCGGCGAGTACGGCAGCGTTGATGAGCACGGAACCGGAGAATTTTTCAGCGCCGTGGACAACACGATGACCGATGGCACCGATATCCGCCAGCGACTTGATGACGCCGACTTTCGGGTCCACAAGTTTGTCCAGAACCCGCTTGATGGCCACCTCATGGTCGGCAATGTCGGCAATCTCCTTGATCTTGTCACCATTGGCCGGCTCGTAAGTCAGGACAGAGTCTTTGATGCCGATACGTTCCACCAGACCAGCAGCAACACGATGTTCGTCGCTCATATCAAGCAATTGGTATTTGAACGAAGAACTGCCGCAATTCAACACGAAAACAAACATGATTGGTCCCTTAGAATGATCACCACGGCGAGAATGCCCGGTTTTTAGCTGTTCGAATGCTTTCCGGGCCATTTTTCGTCCGCAGAGGCGCGCCGAACCGGTACACCAGATGATTCTAGCAGAACTCGGTGACTGAACGACGCATGAACCTGTCCTATTACTCAGGGTGACGGCATGTGACAACCCGATAACAAGCGCAGATTGTTCACAAACCTGTAAATTGTGCACCGCAATAAATAATTATTCCTTCGTGCAAGGCGGTGATTCCAAAGTATTTTTTACGGCCTCTTCGAAAGATCCATAATAACTACATTTAGTCAACTTCTTGCCATGTGCCACTACATGTAGTAGCTTTACGTCTGGTCCACCGGAAAAATACCGGCTGAACAGCGCATTCATCACAGCACGAAGTTACAGTCGGTTTGAACTCATGAATCAAGCGCGTCGTCTATATCGAAACTTGCAGTCACAAAAACAGAGAGGCAATACATGAGCCAGAAAGCGCAACAACTATCCCTGACCGCTCTCGCTGAAGAACCGGAGATCCTCCGACTCGCCGAGCAGGAAATCTCTGCCGAGGTACTGATCGAGAAGTACGCCAAAGGAACAGAATCCAATGTCCGTGACGTACGCCGTCGCGTAGCTCGTGCCCTGGCCGCCAACGAAGAAGAAAAGCATCGTGCCAAGTGGGAGGAACGCTTTCTCTGGGCCCAGGAGAATGGCTTTGTCCCCGCCGGCCGTATCAACTCCGCCGCCGGTACGCCACTGGCCGCCACCCTGATCAACTGCTTTGTGCAACCGGTGGGCGACTCCATCGTCGAGCTCGTTGACGGCAAGCCAGGCATCTACAGCGCGCTGGCTGAAGCGGCTGAAACCATGCGCCGCGGCGGCGGTGTCGGTTATGACTTCTCATCGATCCGCCCACAGGGTGCGCAGGTCAAGGGCACGCAATCACGGGCGTCCGGCCCGGTTTCCTACATGCGCGTCTTCGACCGTTCGTGCGAAACCGTGGAATCAGCCGGTGCCCGCCGCGGTGCGCAGATGGGCGTGCTGCGTTGCGACCACCCGGACATCGAAGTCTTCATCCACGCCAAGGACAAGGGCGACCTGACCAACTTCAATGTCTCTATCGCCGTCACCGATGCGTTCATGCACGCCGTCGAAGCCGATGCCGAGGTCGAACTCTCGCATCGCGCCGAACCCAATGCCGACATGAAGTCGTCCGGCGCCTATCAGCAGGACGACGGCACGTGGGTCTATCGCAAGGTGCGTGCCCGCGACCTGTGGGATCAGGTGATGAAATCAACCTACGACCATGCCGAACCGGGGATTCTTTTCCTTGATCGCATGAACAAGGACAACAACCTCTACTACTGCGAACTGATCGAAGCTACCAACCCCTGCGCCGAACAGCCGCTGCCACCCTACGGTTGCTGCTGCCTCGGGTCGATCAACCTGACCCTGTTCGTCAAGAATGCATTCACGGCCAAGGCCGTGTTCGACTTTGCCGCTTTCGGCGAGGTCGTCAAGGTCTCGACGCGCATGCTCGACAACGTCCTCGACGTGACCGCCTGGCCGCTCGACCGACAGCGTGAAGAGGCCGCCAACAAACGACGGGTCGGTCTGGGCTATACCGGTCTTGGCGACGCCCTGTGCATGCTGTGCCTGCTCTATGACAAGCCGGAAGCCACCGCCATGGGCGCACGCATCTCCGAGTACATGCGCAACACCGCGTACCTCGCTTCGGTTGAACTGGCCAGGGAACGCGGCGCTTTCCCGCTGTTCAATGCCGAACTGTATCTCTCGGGCGGAAATTTTGCTTCGCGCCTGCCGCCCGAGATCAAGGCCGAAATCCGCAATCATGGCCTGCGCAACTCGCACCTGCTCTCGATCGCCCCGACCGGCACCATTTCACTGGCCTTTGCCGACAACGCCAGCAATGGCATCGAACCGCCCTTCTCGTGGACCTACAATCGCAAGAAACGCATGATCGACGGTACACTCAAGGAATACGCCGTCGAGGATTACGCGTGGCGTCTCTACAAGCACATGGGCGGCGATGTCGGGAACCTGCCCGACTACTTCGTCACGGCGCTCGAAATATCCGCGCAGGCCCACAAGGACATGGTCGCCGCCGTCGCGCCCTATATCGACACCTCGATCTCGAAGACGGTCAACGTCCCGGCCGACTACCCCTACGAAGACTTCCAGGATCTCTACATGAGCGCCTGGAAGGCCGGCCTCAAGGGTCTGGCCACCTACCGCCCGAACAGCGTTCTCGGTTCGGTACTTTCGGTCGACACGGTCAAGCAGACCGAAGAGAAAAAGCAGCCGCAGGACTTCATCAGTGGTGACGCCAACCGCCGCCTGTCGATCAAGAACCTGCCGGCACCGGTGCTCTCCAGCCTGCGCTGGCCGGGCCGCCCGAACCTGCCGGAAGGCAACATGTCCTGGACCTACATGATCGAGCACGAACTCGGCAAGTTCGCCCTGTTCGTCGGCCACGTCGAACAGGAAGGACACTCGTGGCCGTTCGAAGCCTGGGTCAACGGCCCGTCTCAGCCGCGCGGCCTCGGCGCCGTGGCCAAGACGCTGTCGATGGACATGCGCGCCAACGATCACGGCTGGCTGGCACTCAAGCTCGAATCTTTGGCCAAGACGCCCAACGGCGAAGGCTTCGACATGGCTTTCCCGCCGCATGGCGAGCGCAAACGCATGCCGTCCATTGTCTCGGCGATGGCGCGTCTGATCCAGTTCCGTGTCGAACAGTTGGGCGCATTCAAGAACGAAGGCCCGACTCCGGTACTCGACGCCATGTTCAGCCTGAAAGAGCCGAAAACGGGCACCGACGGTACGCTGTCCTGGACAGTCGACATCTTCAATCCGGCGACCGAAGAAGATTTCGTTCTCGGTCTCAAGGAAATCACCCTGCCCGACGGCGTCACCCGGCCCTACTCGGTGTGGCTCTCCGGCAACTACCCGCGCGCCCTCGATGGCCTGACCAAGCTGCTTTCGCTCGACATGCGCGTGCTTGACCCGGCCTGGATCGGCATGAAGCTGCGCAAGCTACTCGACTACCCCGAACCGCTCGGTGATTTCATGACCTTCATCCCTGGCACGCGCAAACAAACCAACGACCCGTCGACCGTGGCCTACCTCGCACAACTCATCATCCACCGCTACGCCATGCTCGGCATTCTTGACGAGAACGGCATGCCGCTGCAGCAGATGGGCATTCTTGAGTCACCAGCCGGCAGCACGGCCGCCAAACCGACCGCCGGCAAACTCTGCGGAGAATGCGGAAACCACACCATGATTCGCAAGGACGGCTGCGATTTCTGCACCGCCTGTGGTGCGGTTGGAACCTGCGGCTAAAGCTCGCTCGTCGTATAGGCGTTTGTGCGTAACTCCGTTATAGTGATCGATGACTCGTACGCTTAGTGGGCTGCTTTTCCAATTCAACTTAGCCTATTCAATCGGATAAGGAGTTTTATGGATTTTCTGGGTTTTGTTGAAAAGTATTGGCCATTGATGGCTCTCGGTTTTTGGTTTGCATACAAGTGGTGGAATTCAAAAAGAGTCACTGCCATGCTGCCAGAGCTTAAAAAAAGCGGGGCTACTTTTGTCGACGTGAGATCAGGAGTGGAGTTCGCAAATGGGAACGCCCCTGGAACAATCAATATTCCCCTTAAGGAACTGGCAAGCAGACTCGTTGAGATACCCAAGTCTTCCCCGGTGGTCCTCTGCTGTGCTAGCGGCACACGAAGTGGCATGGCAAAACTAATACTAAAGAAGAAGGGTTACCGAAAAGTTTATAACATCGGCACTTGGAACAAACTATTGGACTGATTGATCCAATGTTTTAGCCCCTGAGTAGTTGAGCAACAACGCTCTTCAGTGATTCAGTTTTGTCCAGCGACAAGCGTTCTTAAACACCTAGTCATTTACTCGATTCTCTTGAGTGATGGTCGGCTGTGACCATCGTGGCGTCAAACATTCACTTCGGCCTCTTCCGTCGAACAACTGGGGTCGGTGAATCTCTGCGGCAGCTTTTGAAATTCGCTACGCTCCCTTCCGACCCCTATGCATAGATCTCAAATAGGGATAGATCGTGCGGCCCAGAACAGTTCGACTCATGCACCGAGTGGTTCTGAGCGAAGTCAGCCGGATAATCAGGATGCCCATTATTTCTTGCATCGTATAAAATTCGCACGCGGCGATAATCCATCCTCTGCTCTGACTAAGCTGCCGAGAACATGCCCGTGATTTGTTGGCTCTCCGCTTTTACAACCCGCTGCGTTCTGCTCATGGCCCGCGCACTGGTCGTTCTTTTGCTTTGTTTGATCTCATTTCCGGCCAATGCCGAATTGTCCGGCCAGGGATCGCTGCACTGGAGCGAACGTGTTTATGTCTGGCGCTATAACCCCGCCGATGAACCCGCGTGGCTGAATGAGGGCGAAGCGCTGGCGATGATTCGCGATGCGGCGACTGAATGGGAAGCTTGCGGGGTTGTCCTGCCTTATGCGGGCCTGAGCGACAAGCCGCCGGGGGAAATGGACGGGGAGAACGTAATCGGCTGGAAAGGAGGCGGCCGGGACTACAGCGCCTGGACGAACTGGCAGACCCGGCGTAGCGGTCAGGCGATAGAAGCCGATGTGACGCTTTACGCAAACATTTTTACCACCTATCGGGAGAAAGGCATCGATGCCCGGCTGGAACTGCGTAAAAGCATCGTGCATGAACTGGGTCATGTGCTGGGCCTGACGCACTCCGATCATCCGGGCGATGCGATGATCGTGAAGATACGCACCCGCCCGGAATGGCGCCTGCCCTCCGACAACGATATCAGCCGGTGCCGCGCCTTGTATTCCGGGCAGTAGTTCCGAATTGACGGGGTGACGTCGGGTACTCACATTTCTCTGTACTTCCGGTGTTTTTCTATCTATATTGGAAGTGCAGTAGTCACAAACGAAAGGAGTCATCATGTTCAAGCACATTCTTGTTCCGACTGATGGATCTCAATTCTCCCAGGACTCAGTCCGCCGGGCGGTTTCGTTTGCCAAGGAGGCCGGAGCCCGCATTACCGCCTTCTATTCCAAGCCGGAATATCCCTTGTCATACTATAGTGAAGGCTTTGTATACGACTCGACACCACCGGGAAGATTTTCCGAAGTTGCCGAGCAGGAGGCTCAGGAGATTCTCGGTTTTGTCGAAGACCTGTGCCGGGAAGCAGGCGTTAACTGTTCCAAGCTGACCCTGACCAGCAACGTTGTCTATGAAGCGATCATCGAAGCTGCAACGCAGAGCGGTTGCGATCTCATCTTCATGGCCTCGCATGGGCGGCGTGGACTGGGCGCACTGCTGCTGGGCAGCGAGACGTCAAAGGTGCTCACGCACACGAAGATCCCGGTGCTGGTCTACCGTTGATTCTTGCAAAGCAGTGGCGTGACTCTTACCGTGTCGCGTCAGGTTCTGCCGGCCTCCCGCGCCAGTTGTTCGCTGAGGCTGCGTAGATTTAGCGGCGCTCCCAGATACTGACTTCTGAGAGCGTGTGCTGGAACTTCCGCCGGGTTTCACGAATGACAAAGGGAACCGGGAACGGCTCGCGTAGCAGTCTAAAGTGCTTGCCGAGGATGGCTTTCAGGCCGTCGAGGGTAGTGAAGTTCTCGCCGTCTTTCTTGAATCCGCCGATCCAGGCATCGCGTTTTGTGTGTTCCGGCAACCAGGTGTAGGGCGAGGCGATCAACAGGATGCCGCCGGGATTGAGTCGTTCGTGTATCGATTCGAGCAATTTTTCCGGGCTGTACAGGCGGTCGATCAGATTGGCGGCAAGAATCAGGTCATAAGCTGAAAATACCGGCTTGAGATTGCACGCGTCGCCCTGAAAAAACTCGACTTTCTGCGCCACTTTTTCGAGCCCGAGTTCAACGAGGGTCCGCTCCTTGTAGGCCACGAGTTCGCCTTCTTCGACGAGCGTGTAACGCAGCCTGCCCTGCTCCGCCAGGCGGACACCGAGGCTGATGAAGCGGGCGGAAAAATCAATGCCGGTCACCCGCGCGAAATGCCGTGCCAGTTCAAAGCTGGCACGCCCTGTGGCGCAACCAAGATCCAGCGCCTTGGCGGCCGGTTTGTTGCCCATCGCTTCAATGGCCAGTTGAGCCAATGCACGCGGGAAATTCGGTACGCCAAAGTACTCATCGCCGTAGTGGAATTCGGCGTATTCAGAAACCAACCGGTCCGTTTCGTAGTGCGAAGCCTGCAAAGTAGTGGGGGCGTCTGAAACAACGTAGCGGAATCCGGCGTGCTGGAAGAAATGGCGACGGAAGGCATAACGGGAGCTGGGCAGCGCTTCGTTGCCGCAGGCGATCCATGACCCGCCTTTCATCAGGTTGTGTCGTTCGTCAAAGGTGGGGGTGGTGAAGTCGTCATAGACCGGATGGACTTCGAAGCCGTCGAAGGGATAAATGGGCGTCTCGGTCCATTGCCAGACATTGCCGGTCACGTCGAAAAGCGGACCGTGCGCAAACTCGGTGACGGGGCAGGAGGAGGCATAATGATCGAGCCCGATGTTGGCCGGGAGTTCTGCGGCGCCGGCGAACCGGCACAACGCCTGCCATTCGTCCTCGCTCGGCAGGCGCACGGGCTGGCCGCTGACGCGCGCCTGCCACTGGCAGAAGGCCTTGGCCTCGTGATAATTGGTTTCCACCGGCCAGTCCCACGGCATCGGCACTTCCTCCAGCATCAGGCGCAAGCGCCATTGCGCACCGTCCTTGACCCAGAAAGCAGGGTGTTGCGCTTGCGCAAACTTTTTCCAGCCCGCACCTTCTTCGAGCCACAGGGACTCATCCGCATAACCGCCAGCCTCGACAAAAGCCAGAAACTCCCGATTGGACACCAGATATTTGCTGGCCTGGAAAGCTGCAGTGGGCGCCTCATGGCAACCGAATTCGTTGTCCCAGCCGTAGACCGGATCGCTTCTTTCCCTGCCGACGCGGAATTCTGCTGCCGGAATGGCCACCAGTTCGTTCTGTGGAGCTGACGACGTCTGACGGCAGGGGTCCCAGGCGGGATGCGCTGCAACGTACTGCAACTGATGCTGACGGATCAGGACGGACGACGTCTCCAGATGGATGCGTTCGTGCTCGATGCCCATCAACACCACCCACCACGGATGCTCCCATCCGATCGGGAGTTGCAGTGGCTGAGTGCGAATCAGTTGATCGACCCTTGCCCGCACCGTCTG
>CAIVZW010000348.1 GCA_903910495.1 uncultured beta proteobacterium | reverse complement strand
ATCTCAATCCGTATTCAGAGGCTGACGAGACTTACGAACTTGCCTCGAAAACCATCGCCAAGTAGAAAGTCGACAGTCACATGAGAACTACTAGATGTTGTGTCACCCTTGCCATTTGCAACTAATTCTAGTAGCGCATCGCACTTGACGCAAGAAGTTTTTTATGCGCTGTAAAAAAACATGGCAGGTTGTCGCAATTCAACAACGCTGAATCAGCCTGTCGCATGACAACCTGAACGGAATATCGCCATGGCGTAAGCTGTTCCGAAATGCCGGATGGCATGCCAATGACAAACGGGAAAATATGCTTTCGGGAGAGATCAGCGCGCGTGCACAAGCAAAGAGTCATGTGCCACAATGCGCTGCCAGTCAAAGCACGGCCCTGGATCGGTCTTGCGCCCAGGCGAAATATCGGAATGCCCGACAACGGTATCAATCGGATAGCACGTCTGCAGCGATTCGATCAGACTGACAAGCCGCAGATACTGCTTCTCTTCAAAAGGCAAATCATCGCATCCTTCAAGTTCAATACCGATCGAAAAATCATTGCAGTGATCACGTCCGCACCAGGACGACGCACCGGCATGCCAGGCACGCTGAAGACAGGAGACGAACTGAATCAGTTCGCCATCACGACGAATCAGAAAATGCGCCGAGACGCGCAAGGCGCTTATCCGTGAAAAATAGGGGTGCGCAGCCGGATCAAGCGTATTGGTAAACAAGCGCTCGATATGCTCACTGCCAAACGACGAGGGCGGCAAACTGATGGCATGCACCACAAGTAGCGAGATCGAGGTTCCGGCAGGGCGATCATCAAAGTTCGGCGAAACGATGCGCCGTACCGCACAAATCCAGCCGTCATTGGCGATGCCGGATGTTCCGGTGACATCTGTTTCGCCGTTCTTGCTCATTCTTCGATGCCGAGCCGTTCAATTCGGTAGCGCAAGGAGCGGAAGGTTACGCCAAGTGACCGAGCCGCGGCAGTCCGGTTAAAACCGGTTTTTGCCAGGGCATCGAGAATCACCTGCTTCTCGATACGATTCATATGGTCGTCAAGCGTTTCCCCGCCACGCCCTGCATCACCCTCGACCACCGATTCGTCAGCCAGTTGCAGATCATCGAGCTCCACCTTGCCATCGATACACAAGGCTGTTGCCCGCTCGAGAATGTTCTCCATTTCACGAACATTGCCAGGATACGCGTAGGTATAGAGTGCGTTCATCGCTTCGACCGTCAGTTCGATAATTCTGGCGCCGCAAAGGCGCGCCAGCGCGGCGGCAACCAGAAGCGGAATATCCTCCTGACGCTCGCGCAGGGGCGGCATCTTCAATTCAATGACATTCAGTCGGTAGTACAGATCCTGACGAAAACTTGCCGCATCAACACAATCCTTGAGTTTCCGGTGTGTTGCCGAAATGATGCGGACATCGGTCGGCTCCTCATTGGCACATCCGACCTTGCGCACTCTTTTTTCCTGAATCGCGCGCAAGAGTTTGACCTGCATGGCCAGGGGCAAATCGGCCACTTCATCAAGAAATAGTGTCCCGCCGTTTGCTGCTTGAAAAAAGCCGTCCCGATCGCTATCAGCTCCGGTAAATGCCCCCTTGCGGTAACCAAAAAACTCGCTCTCCATCAAATTCTCGGGGATTGCGCCGCAATTCACGGGAATGAAAGGTGCCGCATGACGCGCGCTCTGGCTATGAATCAGTCGCGCTGCAAGCTCCTTGCCGCTTCCCGACTCTCCCGAAATATAAACGGGTGCCTGACTTCGCGCCAGTTTGCCGATCATCTCGCGAACATAGACTATAGACGGAGACTCTCCGATGAGTTGCCCCGCAGTACCCGCAACAACCGAGGTACCGTCACGTGACTCACCAGCCTGTGGAAGGTTAATCGCCGACTTGATCAGGGTGCGCAACTGATCAAGCGCAACCGGTTTGGCCAGATAATCAAAGGCTCCCGCCTTCAATGCCGCCACCGCATTATCGGCACTGCCGAACGCCGTAATCACCGCCACTGGCGTTTCGCCATATTGCGCGCCGATCAGACGCACAATATCCATGCCCTCGCCATCGGGGAGTCGCATATCCGTCAGACAGAGGCTGTAATGTTCGCGTTCAAGAAATTCTCTGGCTTCGGCAACCGTTCCTGCGCAGTCGGCCGACAACCCCATGCGGACCAGTGTCAGATCGAGGAGCTCGCGAATATCCGCCTCGTCATCAACGACCAGCACTCTGGCCGACTCGCCACGCGGCCTGCGTTCAAACTTGCTCACTGACACTCGACGGCCCTCCCTGAAATACAAAAATCCGCACCCGACGCTCCGGCGGCCAACTCAAGCCTTGCGCCATTGGCATCACACAATTCACGTGCAATATAGAGTCCCAGACCTGTTCCACGGCTATGCGTAGTAAAGAAAGGTTCAAAAATATGCTCACGGTGGCTGTCATCAACGCCTACACCATCATCAATGACATGAACATCAACCCAGCCCTCCCGACTGCCTCCCTGCACGCGCAAACGAATGCTTCCAGCCATACCCCGCGAATGGCGCAAGGCATTGCCGAGAAGGTTCCACAGGATCTGATGCAAATGAGACCGGTCAAAAAACAGCTTGGCCGACCCAAGGAACTCGAACTGCACGACATTCGCCGTCGACTTTTCCTTCAACGTGTATTCCTCGACAAGGGTCGGCAGGGTTTCGCGCAGATCGATCAGTTCGCGGTGCGCACGGTCGCGCCGCCCCAACTCGAGAACATCGCTGACGATGCGCTCCACTCGATGCGTGTTGTCGAGCACTATCCTTAACAGTCGCTCATTTGCCTGACCGCTGGATTCTTCGCGCAACAACTCTCCGGCATGATTGATCGCCGAAAGCGGATTACGGATTTCATGCGCGATATTCGCTGTCAGACGCCCAAGGGCGGCCAGTTTCAGCTGTCTCGCCTGCTCCTGAAGTCGCCCCATGTCCTCCAGAAAAACCAGAACATCGCGTTCCGAACTGTCCGTAGAAACAAAGCGTGCGCGCAACTGCAGACCACTGGCCGGCGCCCTGACCAGCACCGATTCATCCGTGGCATGCTCGCACCAGTCCGTATAACCTCGCGCCAGTTCGGTCGAATAGTTGGCCAGCATGCGCTCTGAGGGGTCACTCAAGCCCAGCAATTGTTCTGCGCGCGGATTGTGCTGCCTTACCCATCCGTTCCGGTTGATGACCAGTACTCCGTCCTGCATTTCCTCGATTACGCGTTGACTGATCAAGGTCTGGTTTTTAAGATCAACGCCGCGCTTGCGTGCCAGCTCTTCGTTGGCGATGACCCGACGCGCCAGCAAGCGTGCCGAAATCGCGACGCCGAAGAAACCCGCGCTGAACAGGCCGGCCTGAAAGAAATCGACCATTTCAATATCAGACGCCATGGCCCGATAGGTCTGCTCTAAAAGCACCGAAAGCGTCGCTACAGCGGCATAGAACAACACCATACGCCCCTGCCCGACCAGACCGGCACCCGCGAGAGTAACCAGCAACATGGCACCAAGGCCACTACGCAGCCCACCTCCGCTATGAATCAGGAGGATCAGCACCAGCACGTCAATCAATACATGCGCACTCAGTTGCGCATTGAAACGCCGGCGGTAGAAATGAAGCCCGATCAGTGAGGCCGTTGTCGCCAGCAGATAAAAGCTGGTCACGGACTGATGAAACACTCCGCGATCGGGCGTGAGAATCGAAAAAGACGACGGGTAAAGTACCGAGGACGTAAACAGCAGTCCGGAAATGCAGAAACGGTAAAGATTGAAATAGCGCAGCGATTTCCAGTGTGTATCAGAAAACCGGTCAGCGCTGGAATCAAGCTTGTTCAGCATGGCCTATTAATCATCCAGAGACTCGGCTTCATGCCTGTGGGCAATGCAGCAGTAATAGCGTCCATTGGTCAGAATGCTTTCGCCGATCGGCTGATTAACACCACAGTGCGCGCACTTGACCATGCGCTCCGCAGCACGAGAAGCCGGTGGAGCCTGCACTTCCGGGCGCGCGGCGCCCAACTTGCGCAATAGCCACAACACGAAGAAAAAAAGCGCGATCAGCAGTAAGTATTTCATGATTATCGAGAGCACCTGTAGGATTTTTAAGCATATCAGATGCACGTCACAAAGGGGATCTTCAAGATCTGCGCCGACCATCATGGATTGCCAGCAGCAATCCCGTCGAGAACGTGGTAGGCGCCATGGCCGCTCTGGTTAAGGTCGGAATGGTGCGCCAGATCGGGCTTTCCGAGGTGTCTGCGCAAACCTTGCGCAAAGCATGCACGGTTTACTTATGGCGGACGAGGTGGCTGAATTAGAAAGACTTCTCCCTGCGGAGAAAGTAGTCGGCGCTCGCTACCCCGAAGCCGGCATGGCGGGGATTGAGTAAATCTCAGGAACGATGGAACACATGCAATGCCGGCATGTTCTGAATATGGTTCAGAGTCGAGTGCGTAACGGACATGGGTTTGGCGCCACCCCACATTATGAAAGTTGCTGGCCTGCCCGTTACCCTCACCCCCGACCCCTCTCCCACAAGGCGAGGGGAGGTTAATGAGTCGCTGGCGCGACTATCACGCTAATCCGCAGCAGGCGACAATCCTGCTGTCCCCATCAAGCGACGCAGTCAACACGCTGTCAAACCGCCGTCGACGGGGAGGGCCACACCGTTAAGGAAGGCCGCCTCGTCGGAGGCAAGGTAGAGTGCCGCGTTGGCGACATCCAGATCGGTCGCGAGCCGGCCGAGCGGTATTTCACCAAAGCGTTCTTCTCTTTTCTTGGGATCCTGCAGGATAATCTGTGCATACGGAGTATCCACGGTGCTCGGGTGGATGGAATTGCAGCGGATATTGTCCTTGGCGTAGCGCACCCCGACGGTCTTGGTCATCAGCGTGACCGCACCTTTGGTGATGGTGTAGGCTTCGGTGGTGAACTTGTGCCCGACCAGGCCGCAGATCGATGACATGTTGATGATAGCGCCGCCGCCCGCTTTGCGCATGATCGGAATGGCGTGCTTGATGCCCAGAAAAGGCCCCTTGACGTTCACCGCCAGCATGGTGTCAAGGTTTTCTTCCTTCATCTCCTCGATGGTTTCACGGATATTGATACCGGCGTTGTTCACCAGCACGTCCAGCCGGTCGTATTGGGCAACGACGGCGGCCATGGCAGCGACCCAGTCCGCTTCCCTGGTCACGTTGAGCGGCAGAAAGACGGCCTTGCCGCCTTTTTTTCCGATATCCGCCACGGTAGCGTTGCCAGCTTCGACGTTCATGTCACAGACGAAGACCGTCGCGCCTTCTTCCGCGAAACGCCTGGCCATCGCCGCGCCGAGACCCTGAGCCGATCCGGTGATCAACGCTATCTTGTTTTTCAATCGCATAAAAATTCTCCTCGTTCGCTTCGTCGGAAACAATAAAATGACCTGCCGGCTTCACCCGACAGCTTCGCAATGGCTATCGATGATTATCAGCGACTCAGCCGAGCCGCCTTGATGATCCGGCACAGGCGTGTCGCCCCCGCTTCGATAAGGGCGCTTCCCGCGCTCATGCAGTCGTCCAGCGTCAGCGGCCGGTCGCAGATGCTCATCACGGCATCAATACCCTGCGCCAGAACATCATCGGCGCCTTCGCCCAGTCCGCCGGACAAACAGAAAACCGGGACATTGAACTGCTTGGCGACCTTCGCCACGCCAACCGGCGCTTTGCCGAACGCCGTCTGAAAGTCGGTACGCCCTTCGCCAGTGATGACGAATGACGCTTCCTTGACGATTTCGGCAAAACCGACGGCGTCGAGAACAATCTCGACGCCGGGTTTGAGCTTTGCACGCGTGAAGAACATCAGTCCGGCCCCCAGTCCGCCGGCTGCACCGGCCCCCGGCAGTTCGGCCACCTGCCGTCCGGTCGTCTGCTGCGTAATAGCGGCAAAATGAGCGAGCGCAGCATCGAGTTCAGCGACAATTTCTGGGGTCGCGCCTTTTTGCGGGCCAAAGACGGCAGAAGCGCCGCGGGGGCCGCACAGTGGGTTATCAACGTCGCAGGCCACGGTGATTTCGGTGTCCTGCAGCCGCGGATCGAGTCCGCTCAGGTCGATCCGCTGCAGTCGGGACAGCGCCGCGCCACCGTCCGGCAATTCCTTGCCGTCCGGGTCGGTGAAGCGGGCGCCCAGGGCGCGCGCCATGCCGGTCCCGCCGTCATTGGTGGCGCTGCCACCAATGCCGATGATGATCTTGCGCAGTCCGTTATCAAGGGCGGCGCGCATGAGTTCGCCGGTACCGCAGGTGGTGGTGATGCGGGGATTCTTCTTTGCCGCCGGGACCAGAGGGAGGCCCGAGGCGGCGGCCATCTCGATGACCGCTGTCCGGCCATCGCCCAGGATGCCCCACTGCGCCATGAGCTTCTCGCCGAGGGGTCCGGTGACCTCGGCTTGACGCAGTTCACCGCCGGTGGCGGTGACCAGCGCTTCAACCGTACCCTCTCCGCCATCCGCAATCGGTATCTTGCGCACGTCGGCGCCGGGGAATACCTGCAGGATTCCCCGTTCCATGGCCTGGGCGACTCCCAGTGCCGAGACGCTACCCTTGTATGAATCCGGTGCGACAACTATACGCAAGATGAATCCTCCTGAAAGAAAACACGGGCGACGGTTGGCTGTTACTTGCGCACCTCGACTTTGGCCAGCTTCTCGTAGTAGCGGACGATGGCGCTATGGTCATTGACCGCCATGCCGTCGGTCTTCAGGGCCTGCATCGTTTCCATGATGTTGGCCGTGAGCGGGATCGGAACATTCAAGGCGTGCGCCGTGTCGAGCGCGTTCTGCAGATCCTTGATGTGCAGTTCGATGCGGAAGCCGGGCTTGAAATTGCCGTCAAGAATCATCGGAATCTTGGCGTTCATCACCGTCGACCCGGCCAGTCCGCCCTTGATCGCGTTGAACACGGCTTCAGGATTGACGCCAGCCTTGGTGGCCAGGACAAAGGCTTCGGAGACGGCGGCGATGTTGAGCGCGACAATGATCTGGTTGGCCAGCTTGGTAACGTTGCCGGCACCGATATCGCCAACATGGACGGCTGAGGAGCCCATTTTCTCGAGGATCGGTTTGACGGTGGCGAACGCCTTCTCGTCGCCGCCGACCATGATCGCCAGGGTACCTTCGATGGCCTTGGGTTCGCCGCCGGAGACCGGGGCGTCGAGCATGATGATGCCCTTCTCCTTGACCGCCGCGCAGATCTCCTGCGCCGCACCGGGAGCGATCGAGCTCATGTCGACGAGGATGGTGCCGGCCTTGGCGCCATCCAGCACGCCGTCCTTGCCGAGTACCGCTTCCTTGACGTTCGGCGAGTTGGGCAGCATGGTGATGATGACGTCGCTTTGCGCGGCGACGTCCTTGTTCGACGTGCCGGCCTTGGCGCCGAGCGCGACCAGGTCGTCACATTGGGCGAACTTGTCATAGACGGTCAGCGCGTAGCCGGCCTTGAGCAGGTTCTTGGCCATGGGACGGCCCATGATTCCGAGTCCGATAAATCCGATGTTCATAGTATTCTCCTATTTTCCGAGTGCTTTTTTGGCCGCTTTGGCAATGTCTTTTTCGGTCAGTCCGTACTTGACGAGCAGTTCTTCGTAACTGTGCGCCGAGGTGCCGAAATCATCATCGAGAGCGATCTGTTCGAACGGCAGATTCACCTCACCGATGATCTGGGCCGCAATAGCGCTGCCGAGGCCGCCGATCCGGGTGGACTCGTCGGCGGTAACGATCGCCTTCTTGCCGGCAGTGTACTTGAGAATCTCGGATTTTTTCAACGGCTTGAGCGAGCTGACATTGATGACCTCGGCGGAAATGCCTTCGGCCTT
>CAIVZW010000347.1 GCA_903910495.1 uncultured beta proteobacterium | reverse complement strand
TCCACTGGCGAAAAGAAGCGCGTGGCACTTGCCTCCGTGCTGATTCTGGAACCCGAGGTACTGCTCCTCGACGAACCTACCGCCTCGCTGGACCCCGAGAGCCAGGGGGAAGTCATCCGCTTTCTGATTGAAAGCCGAAATACGGGGAGAACGATTGTGACGGCCACGCACGACCTCGACATCATTGAGGACATTGCCGACTTTGTCTTCGTGCTGGACAACGGCAGGCTGGCAGCAGCAGGCACCCCGTCCGCGATCCTGGCCGACCAGGACTTGCTGCGACAGACCCGTCTGGCCCACGCCCATTGGCATCTCCACGCCGACGGTGAGGCACACCGGCATCTTCATGCACACCGGCATGGGCATGATCACCATGTCACATCAAGCCGTGGCTATCGTCCCGTCAAACGTTGAAACAGTCGCGCCAGCAATGGTGAGCGGCATAATCGACGATTTCCTCTGCCCGAAAACTGTCAAGGCTTTACTCCGCCCTCAGTGCTTCAACGGGATCGAGTCGCGCCGCACGCCGGGCGGGTAGCACGCCGGCGAGCAGGCCGATCAGGATGGCAATGGCTTCGGCGAACAGTACGAAGCTCATTGGCGTTTTTACCGGCAGTGCCGGGACCAGCAGATGAATCAGTTGCGCCAGCCCGAAGCCGAGGACCAGCCCGACAAAACCGCCGAGCGCGGAGAGCGCCACCGCTTCGCCGAGAAACAGCCCGAGGATGGTCTTGCGCGGCGCGCCCAGTGCCACCAGCAGGCCGATTTCGCTGGTGCGTTCGCTGACGGCGATGGTCATGATGGTGACGATGCCGACGCCGCCGACCAGCAGCGAAATGCTGCCCAGCGCGCCGACAGCCATGGTCAGTACGTCGAGTATGTTGGACAGGGTGCGCAGCATGTCTTCCTGCGTGGTGATGGTGAAGTCCTCGCGGCCATGGCGGGCCTTGAGTGTGGCGATGATGGACTCACTGATGCGTGCTGCCGGAATGCCTTCCGCGTAGGCGAGGTCGATCTTCATCATGCCGTCGCGGTTGTAGAGTTCGAGCGCACGCGCCGTCGGGATGTAGGCTGCATCATCGAGGTCGACGCCAAGGAACTGCCCCTTCGCTTCGAGCACACCGATGACGCGGAACTGCAGGTTGCCCACCGTGAGACGTGCGCCGAGGGCATTCTCCGCGCCGAACAATTCCGCCTTGAGCTTGGCACCGAGCACGACGAAAGCGCGTGCGTTTTCCGAGTCTTCCGGCGGCAGAAACTGTCCGCTGCGTACCTTGACGCTATAGACCTTGAGCATGTCGGGCGTGACGCCATTGATCGTCGTACGGCGCAGGCGGCCGTTACCTTTGACTTCGGTGTTCCCCCAGACCATCGCCGACATGCCGGTGATGTGCGGCAGGCGTTGCAGCGCACGCGCATCGTCGAGCGTGAGCGGGCGCACCGATGTGGGAATGCCGGTCGGTGCCGGGCCCGAAGTCTTGACCTTGCCCGGCGCGATGCTGACCAGGTTGGTGCCGAACTGGGTGAATTCGGAAAGCACAAAGCGGTGGATGCCTTCGCCAATCGAAGTGAGCAGGATCACGGCGGCGATGCCGACGGCAATACCGAGCAGCGTCAGAAAGCTGCGCAGCCGGTGCGCGGTGATGGCGCGCAGCGCGAGGTGGATGGAGTCGGCGGGTCGGATCATTTTGGATTGGGGAAGGAAAGATTCACCACCAAGGCACCAAGAACACCAAGATGCACCAAGAAAGGCAGGAAAAGCCTTTTCATCTTTTTGCTTTTCTTGGTGAAACTTTGTGTCTTGGTGACTTGGTGGTTAAGCATTTGCCCTTACCTCTTCGCCAGCGACTGCACCGGATCAAGCCGTGCCGCCTGGCGCGCTGGCAGGACGCCGAACAGGATACCGGTTACCAGGGCCGTGCCGAGTCCGGCGATGACGGCCCAATCGGGCGGATAAGCCGGGAAGGTCGGATACAACTCGCGCAGGAGAAAAGCACCGGCCTGCCCGAGCAGATAGCCGAGCACGGCACCGGCCAGCGAGAGCATCGCCGCTTCGGTCAGGAAGGCGCTGCGGATTGTCGCCCCGGTCGCGCCGAGCGCCTTGAGCAGGCCGATTTCCGAGGTGCGCTGCGTCACCGAAACGAGCATCACGTTCATCACCAGAATCCCGGCCACGGCCAGACTGATCGCCGCGATACCGGCGACGGCCAGCGTCAGCGTGCCGAGCAGTTTGTCGAAGGTGGCCAGCACCGCATCCTGCGTGATGACGGTCACGTCTTCCTCGCCTTCGTGGCGCAGCTTGATGATTTCCGTGACCTGTGTCTTGGCCGTTTCAATGGCCTCGCGGCTGCTGGCTTCGACCATGACGCGGAACAGCGTGTTGCTGTTGAACATGGCTTGCGCCAGCGCGACCGGGACGATCACCAATTCGTCGGTGTTCAAGCCCAATCCCTGGCCGGATGAAACCATGACGCCGACAATCCGGAAGCGCCGGTCGCCGATGCGGACCAACTGGCCGAGTGCCGATTCGGCACCAAACAGCTCCTTGCGTACATTGGCGCCGATTACCGCTTCGGATGCGCCGCGTCGCCAGTCGCCATCGGGCAGGAAACGCCCCTGCGCCAGAACCAGTCGGCGCACCTCGAGATAGTGTGCGGTGGTACCGGCGACCATCACTTCGCGCAACTTGCCCCCGTAGCTGATCTCCGAGGTGCCTACCGCCAGCGGCACCACGCGCTGGACGGCACTGCCGCGCAGCAGGGCTTGCGCGTCGTCGATGGTCAAGTCGCGCGGGGTACTGGTGATGGCGTTGCCGGGGTTGAAGCCGCCGGTCTGCGAGCGGCCGGGCAGGATGATGACAAGGTTGGTGCCGAGCGATGAAAACTCGTTGACGACGTAACGCCGTGCGCCATCACCGAGCGCCGTGAGCACCACCACGGCGGCGACACCGATGGCCATGGCCAGAACCAGCAGTGAGCTGCGCAGCGGATTGCCGGTGGCGGCGTCGCGGGCAAAGCGGATCAGGTCGGGGGCGCGCATAAGGGGGAGCGTAAAAGCGAACCACCAAGGCACAAAGGGCACCAAGTTTCACCAAGAAAGACCATGAAAGATTTTTGCCTTTCTTGGTGCTTCTTTGTGTTCTTGGTGACTTGGTGGTTAAGCAATTGAATTATTCCTGATGGTGCTGTCGTGCCTCAACTCGCCATCCTCCATCAGCAACTGCCGGCGGGCGCGGGCGCCGAGGACGGTGTCGTGGGTGACGACGATCAGGGTGACGCCACGGCTGTTGAGTTCTTCGAGCAGGCGCATGACTTCCTCGCCGGTGGCGCGATCAAGGTTGCCGGTCGGCTCGTCGGCGAGGATCATCGCCGGCTGCATGATCGTCGCGCGGGCAATGGCCACGCGCTGGCGCTGGCCGCCGGAGAGTTCATTCGGGCGATGACTGGCGCGGTCGCTCAGGCCATAGTCCTTGAGCGCCTGTTTTACCCGCATGGCGCGTTGTGCCGGGTCGATGCCGGCCAGCGTCATCGGCAGGGCAATGTTTTCGGCGGCGGTCAGGCGCGGCACCAGATGAAAACTCTGGAAGACGAAGCCGATACGTTCGCTGCGCACGCGCGCCTGTTCCTCTGGCGAGAGCGTGGCCACGTCGCGCCCTTCCAAGCGATAGGTGCCGGCATTGGGGTGGTCGAGCAGGCCAAGCAGGTTGAGCAGCGTCGATTTGCCGGAGCCGGACGGGCCCATCACGGCAACGTATTCGCCCGGGGCGATGCGCAATTCAATCTGGCGCAGCGCATGCACCTCGCTGTCGCCGAGATAGAAAATCCGCTCGATACCGGATAGCTCGATCAGTACCTTGCCCATTACTTGACCTGGGGCTTGTCTTCAACGGTGTAATTTGCCCCCGCCTTGACGCCAACGCGTTCAAGCGAGGTGACCACGCGGTCTCCGGCATTGAGCCCTGCAGTGACTTCGGTGAATTCCCAGTTGGCCAGCCCGGTCTTGATCTTGCGCTCTTCGAGTTTGCCGTCCACGCCGGCGACCAGCACGCGGCCGCCCTCGAGCAGTGCCGAGGTCGGGACACGCACCACGTTGTCGCGCACGGCGAGGATGACTTCGACGTCGGCGCTGTAGCCGACCAGCAACTTGCCGGGCGCTTCGGGATTGTCAAAGGTGGCTTCGATGTCGACCGTGCGTGCCTGCTTCTCGACTGCCGAAACGTAGGGTGCCACACGTTTTACCTTGCCCGGGAAGGATTGTTTTGGCAGCGCGTCGAGGCTGATGCGCACCGGCTGCCCGGTCTGAATTTTCGGGGCATCGACTTCGTCCATCGGGGCCTTGACGTACAGGCAGGAATCGTCGATCAGATCAATCGCTGGCGGTGTCGGTACGCCGGGTGGCGAGGGCGTCGAATACTCGCCGACCTCGCCGACGATCTTGGCGATGGTGCCGTCGAACGGCGCATAGAGGCTTGTCCGTCCCTGTTCGACACGGGTGGCATTGACCCTGGCCTGGAACTGCGCGACATCGGCCTTGCTCGCCTCACAGCCGGCGCGTTTGGCCTGGGCCTCGGTACGTGCGGACTCTTCCTTCGAGCCGGAGACAAAGCCCTTCTCGCGCAGCGAGGTCTGGCGCTCGGCTTCGCGCTCGGCGTTGGTCGCCTGCGCGCAGGCTTCGTTGACGCGCTGCCGGGCGGTGACGACCTGCGTCATTGCCAGCGTACTCTGCGCCCGCTGATCGTCGTTCCACAGCTTCATCAGCAACTGGCCCTTTTTCACGCGGTCGCCTTCCTTCACCGCCAGCACCTCGATGCGGCCACCCATGATGGTGGACAGCTTGGTGCGCTGGCAGGCTTCGACGGTGCCGGCGCGGGTGTTGGCAATACTCGATTCGACCTTGCCGCGATCAATTTCCCTGACGACGACGGGAATGGGCTTGGGCCGCCCGATCCACCAGAAAACGGCGACGAGGGCAGCGATGACGGTGAGGGCAATCAGAATGCGGCGAATCAGGAGCGACATGGCGGGATAGGTGGCGATGAACAGCACGCATGATCAAAGAATACATGGTCGGGCAAAACAGGGGCTATGGCAAGGGCGCTGCATGATCCTAATAACCTTGGTTGCAAGATAATCAACCCTTCGGGGCATCGAACCATGAGCGGGTATACTCGAATGACAAGGAGAAACTCATGATTCACAAGACTTGCATCAGGCTTCTGAATTCATCATTGCTCGTTCTGGTCTTGATCGGCAATCTTTATGCGGCATCGCTGCCTGCAGTCGAGGCAAAAAATGGCATGGTGGTGAGTTCGCAGCATCTGGCGTCAAAAGTCGGTGTGGACATCCTGAAAATGGGTGGCAATGCCGTTGATGCCGCAGTCGCCACCGGTTATGCGCAGGCCGTGGTCAACCCCTGCTGCGGCAATATCGGCGGCGGCGGATTCATGACCATCCATCTGGCCGACGGGCGTAACATTTTCATCAACTTTCGGGAACAGGCGCCAGCGGCTGCCACGGCCAATATGTATCTCGATGCGACGGGCAATGTCGTCAAGAATGCCAGCTTGCACGGTTATCTGGCTGCCGGTGTGCCGGGGACCGTACTCGGGCTCGATAGCGCATTGCGAAAATACGGCAGGCTGACCCGTGCGCAGGTCATGAAGCCGGCCATCAGGCTGGCGCGCCAGGGCTTCATCCTCAACCGTGGCGATACCGATATTCTTGACACGAGCGTTCAACTTATTGCAAAAGATCCGGAAGCCGCCAGAATCTTCCTGCGTCGCGATGGTTCACCTTTGCAGCCGGGTGACCGGCTGGTGCAGAAAGACCTGGCCAGAACGCTAGCAGCCATCGCGCGGCGCGGCCCTGACGCTTTCTACAAAGGGGCGATTCCCGCAGCCGTGGAAAGCGCGGCCAGGAAGGGCGGCGGCATCATCACGGCGGCCGATTTCGTCAGTTACACGATCAGCGAAAGCACACCGCTGTCCTGCGATTACCGTGGCTATGTCTTCCTGTCGGCTCCGCCGCCCAGTTCGGGCGGCACGACGCTGTGCCAGATCCTCAATACGCTCGAGGGCTACGACCTGAAAACCATGGGCTTCAATTCCGCGGCGACGGTTCACGTCATGGCCGAAGCCATGCGCCACGCTTTCATGGACCGCAACACCCTGCTCGGCGACCCGAACTTCGTGAGCAATCCGCTCGACCGGCTGCTGAGCAAATCCTACGCTGCCGCCATTCGCGACAAGATCAGTAGCGACAAGGCCACGGCGTCGTCCGAAGTGCAGCCCGGCGTGGCGCCGCATGAAAAAACCGAAACGACGCACTATTCGATCGTAGACAAGGACGGCAATGCCGTATCCACCACCTATACCGTCAACGGTCGTTTTGGCGCGGTGGTGATCGCACCGGGAACCGGCTTCTTCCTGAATAACGAGATGGATGATTTCACCACCAGGATCGGCGAGAAGAATCTGTATGGTCTGGTCCAGGGCATCAGCAACGCCATTGCTCCGAAGAAGCAGCCACTGTCGTCGATGGCGCCGACGAT
>CAIVZW010000346.1 GCA_903910495.1 uncultured beta proteobacterium | reverse complement strand
GGCTCTCCAAGAGCGAAGAGCGCCGCCTGTGGGTGATGAGTTACAACTACTGGGGCGAAGTCGCCAGTCTCTATGCGCGCTGCATCGAGCGTGCGCAGCAGAATCCGAAAGACAAGGGCAGCGCGGCGCTCAAGTCGTCATTGCCGCTGATCTGCGCGCGCCTGCTGGCAGCGCGTGCCACCCAGCTGAAATGGGTTGAATTCCGCTACGGGCCGATCGGCGAGGATTTGTGGCGAGGCCTCGGACAGCCCTATCTGGCGGCCGAGGCGGCGGGCTATGCGACAAAGCCCGTGCAACTCTATCCGGCGCAACCGGAGTCGACCAGTGTGGCCCAGCAATATCTGCAGGCTCTGATTTTCTACTCGTCGTCGATGGACAGCCTGATGCCGCTCGAAATCGAACTGGCAGACCGGCTGATCGCCCACTTCCAGCAGAGTTTTGTCTTTTCCGGCTATTGTTTGCCAGAAAGCGTGTATTGGATCGATGCCGCGAACGGGATGCCACCGGCACGGCTGGCGCGCCGCCCCGACAGGCTCTCGCCGGGCTTGCGCTTCATCGCGCCGGGAACCGCATTGCAGTCGCTGAGCGAGCTGATGCGCAGCGTGGAACGGGGCGAAGTGCCAGCGGATCTGAATCTGGGTGGCGAATACCAGGCCAGGGTGCTACTGCCTGTGCTGCGTCATCTGGCCCTGTACTGGGCGCCGGAACCGCCGCAACGCGAGCACGACCGCCATGCCGTAAAGACGCGCATCGCCGTGTTGCAGGGCTTCGATGACAGCTTTACCGTGTTTGCCGGTGATGTGGCCCGTCTGGGCAAGGAGCGTACAGCCGAGAGCTGGGTAGTCGAGAACGTCAGTCTCGGTGGCTTTTGCGCCGCTGTCGATGAACTCGGCGACTGGCTCAGGATTGGCGCCTTGATCAGCATGCAGCCCGAGGGCGGCGAAAACTGGCTGCTCGGAGTGGTCAGGCGCTACAACAAGGATTCCGATGCGCACGCCAGTGTCGGCATTCAGTCGCTGTCGCGCAAGGCGCAGAGTGTCGAACTGCGGCCACGGACAACGGGGTTTTCGGCAACCGGTGCCATTCCCGGTATCTGGCTGCGCGAGGGCAATGCGCCGGGCGAAGCCCGCATGGTGATGCCGATAGCGAGTTTCGATGTGCGCGAAAGCCTTGAGTTTGCGCATGACGGCCAGAACTATCTGCTGACGCCGGTGGCGCTCGAGGAGAGCGGCAGCAACTTCGAGATCGGACGCTATCGCGAGCTGGTGGAGGATTAATCTGTTTCTGACCCGGCTTCCGGCGGCTCGCCAGAAGTCGCGTGTTCAAGCTCCTTGAGCACCTGGTAGAGCGCACGGTAACTGCGCGGCGGCTTGTTCTGCTCATGTTCCTTGATTGCCGCCCGGCGCAGCGAGCGCAGGTGTTGCAGATCGACCGACGGGTACAGAGTGGCGATTTCGTGCAGCACTTTCTCGTCAGCGAGCAAGTCCGTGCGCAGTCGCTCAAGGCGATGCATCCTGGCCGTTTCGCTCGCCGATTCGCCGCGTACCAGAGCCAGCGCGGCGCGAACCGGCTCCACTTCAACATTGCGCATCAGCTTGCCGATGTACTGCATCTGGCGACGCTTGGCTTCGTCGTGCCGCGTCATGCGCTGTGCTTCGCTGATGGCTTCGCGCAGATCTTCGGGGATGTCGATTTTCTTCACACGGTCGCCGGACAGCGCCACCAGTTCCTCACCGAGCGCCTGCAATTCCTCCATCGCCTGCTTGCGTTGAGTTTTGGATAGCGGTACCGGATCTTCGTCGTGAGTGTTCATCGGTTTTCTGGTGGGTAACGGGGAGCGTCTGCAGCGAGGATGCCGGAGCAGATACGCGGCAGGGAACTGCTATGATAGCGGCTTTCAACGCCCGCATTGTCATCCCATGTCGCGAATCTCCGTTTTGCCTTCTCCCGAGTCACGTTTCGGCCACCCCTTCGCGACTTTGCAGGAATTCGCACAGGATGTCCTCGCCCATGCCAGAAAATCAGGGGCCAGCGATTGCGAGGTCGATGTCTCGGAGGGCTTCGGGCAGTCCGTCACCGTGCGCCAGCGCGAAGTCGAGACCATCGAGTACAACCGCGACAAGGGAATCGGCGTCACGGTCTATCTTGGCCAGCAGAAAGGGCATGCCAGCACCTCCGATTTCTCGCCGGCGGCCTTGCGCGAAACCGTCGAAGCGGCACTGCGCATTGCCCGGTTTACGGCCGCCGACCCCTGTGCCGGCTTGCCGGACGCGACTCTCCTGGCCAGCCGCACAGAAGGCTTCGCCGATTTCGATCTCTACCATCCGTGGCTGCTTCCGGTCGAAGGCGCCATCGATCTGGCGCGACGTTGCGAGCAGGCCGCGTTTGCCGTCAGCGCGCAGATCAGTAATTCCGAAGGCGCGACGGTCTCGATTCAGGAAGGCCAGTTCATTTCGGCCAACAG
>CAIVZW010000345.1 GCA_903910495.1 uncultured beta proteobacterium | reverse complement strand
GGCAGTTACCCCAAACTTGTCCTTGGCCGCAACGGCGAGGGTCTTGTCGCCCACACTCGTGTAGGCGTGCGTCGCGGTTTTCGTCGCCGACCAGTCGCTGTCCCAGGTCCCGTCGTTTTCCCAGTCCCAGCGCACCTGGATTTCTGCCTCGGTACTGTCGTCGTCGCTGGCAACGGCGGCAAAGCTGCCTGAGTTGTTGACCGAGCCGGGGCTGGCGGTGATCGAGACAACTGGTGCGGCCGAGGCGAGCGGAAGCCGGTGACAAGCTACGAAGGAAACACGTCCCATCATATGAGGGGGTATGTTCCGGTGCGAAGACGCTCAAGGGGACTAAGCTTGCGAACCGGCAGGAAACCCAGGCAGGGGTCTGACCCGGCGGTCGTGCAACTTTGGGTTCTTGCAGAGCTTTTGCAGTGTGGAAACTTGGGTAGTTCCCCGGTCAGTAACCGGGGAACACCTATGTCAAAATGCCCGGAAAAGGTCTCCATCAATATAAACTAGTTGCACAAAACCATATTCGCCAAAATACGCCCGTACTTGGTGCCCTTGAAAATACCAGCTCACAAAACCATTCGCGCTCATCTCTGCGGGGCTGCCGAGAACCGACTGGAAGCTAGAGATAGTGCTCACGACGCTGATTTTAGCCAAAGCCGACCTCACAAGGATCAGGCTCTTTGCCGCCGCCTCCATGGTCGCGGCCTTCACGGCATATTCCTGGGTACTCTTGTAATAGAGGATCTTAAGATCCGGGAGTCCTGCTATGGCCTTTCGTACATCGGGGAACTCCGAACTGCCCGTGTATTTCTTGATCGTCTCGTTCAGGACAGAATAGGCCTTTTCAAAATCGCGGCCTTCATACTTGGCCTTGGCTTGCTCTACGCCTGAAATCAGCGTGGAAAGAATCTCCGCAATCTGCTTTCTCAGCGCGCTGACCTCGAGGCCGTTCGTGGATTCGGGAAAATCAAGCAGATATTTTTCAAGTTCCGAAAGCGATTTCGCTGTGATCGCGAATTTGTACCGCACTTCCTGTACCCTCGCGGGATCTCCCGCAGTCTGGAAGTAGCTCATCGCAGTCTGGAGATCGCCAGTTGCCATTGCGCCGTCGCCAAGCCGCAACGAGATTGCAACTTCCTCCAATTGCGCGCTTTGGTAGTACATTTTTGCCAAGCTGTATTTGCCCGTGCGCGCAAACCTATCGCCGAGAATCAGGCTAGCTTCGATCGGGGTCTTGCCACCGCTGTTCAAGAGGGTCATGGCAAGTGTGTAATTTGCTGCATCAATGGATCTGTCGGCAAGGCGCAATATGGCATCAGTATTCCCGGAATTCGCGTAGAGATGAGCCGCTTCAGTAAGCGCCTTTTCGATATCTTGTGCGGTAGCATCTTTCCCCTTATTTTCGAGGGCTTTCAGAATGATCGCAGCGTTAATCTCACGAGCCTCATCGAGCGTCAACCCATAATGGATCATAAAAGGTAGATAGAAACTGAAAGATCTTGGAATGTCACGACCAGAATATAGGGAAATTGCTCGACTACGCAGCTGGCCATAGAAAACATGAATATCACTAGTATATCCGAAATAATACCTGGCATCATACCCGAGGTAGAGGCCAAGGAAACGCATTGTATAGTACATGCCATCGCCATAATACGGTGAGGGCTCCAACTCCTCCCTATCGAACATCGCGATGGCTCCGGCACGGTCATCGAGAGCTATTTTAGCTGCCATCCGTGCCGGTGCGTCTTCCCGTGATTTCGACTCAGATATTGTTGCGAGGGTACCGACGTCTCGTGCCACTATCGCAGCGGCTACCTTCCAGAGTGTGGATGATCTGGAGTCGAGGGGATGTGCCTTGAGCATTTTCTCCAATGTAACCCGATCAAAGTTGGCACTTACTACCCAGTCAGCAATATAGTCTACACAAAATGAGAATCCATGTTATAATTGGGTATGGGTGATTCAGACGGAAGATCAATCGATCGTAGGGCTTTGGATGTCATTCGACGGATGGCATTTGAGAGGGTTGAAACTG
>CAIVZW010000344.1 GCA_903910495.1 uncultured beta proteobacterium | reverse complement strand
TTCCCCTTGCGCGTGCGCAAGCTGCCCAGGTCAGAAATCATCGCGCGTACCGAAGAAGCGCTGAAACATACCAATCTGCTCTCGGCGGCCAGCGGCAGCCCGGACGATCTCTCGGGCGGCGGCAAACAGCGGGTGGCACTGGCGCGTGCGCTGGCCATCCGGCCGGACGTGATGCTGCTCGACGAACCCCTGTCCAGCCTGGATCCGCATTTCCGTGAAGAAATGCGTTTCGAGATCAAGGATCTGCAACGCCGTTTCGGCTTCTCTATTCTTTACGTCACGCACGACCAGTCCGAGGCCATGGCCCTTTCGGATCGCATCCTGGTCATGCGCTCCGGAGTGGTTCAGCAGATCGGCACCCCGCTCGAGGTGTACGGATCGCCGATCAACCGTTTTGTCTTCGAATTCATCGGGCTGTCGTGCTTCCTGCAGGCCGGGCTGACTCCCTCCGCCATGCACATCGACGGTACTGCCTACGCGTTCCCCAATGGCATCGCGCCGTCTGCTGAAATCATCGCCTGCGGGGCGGGTCTTCTTGCCGCACGGCCGACCGAAATCGATTTTGTAAATGACGGCGGCGTGCGCGGCAAAGTGGCGCGCAAGGCCTATCTGGGCGAAACAATCGACTATCGGGTCATGCTCGGCGATGCCGAGGTTCGGGTACAGAAGACCCGCCGCGTGCCGGGTCCGGCCGTCGGCGACAACTGCGGACTACGCTTTACCCGGCCACACTGGTATCCCGTCGAGTGAAGTCAGGCAAGAGCAGGCGCTTACCCGGATTTTTTCCCTGACAGTTGGTTTTCTGCCGCGTATCGGATTAAACTGAAACTTCACCGGCATTATGCTGGCAATCACAAGGAGCATGATCATGGGCAAAGCAAAGGAAACCAGCAAGGAAACAAAGAAACAACCGGCAAAGACCCCCAAGGAAAAGAAAGCAGCCAAGCAGGCCAAGAAGCACGCTTCGGATGTAATCCCCATGGCTACGCCCCGCTGAAGCAAACTTATTTTACGTCGTACTCGAAAGTGGCCGCCACCTGGCCTTCGACAAGCACCTGAAGATGCCGGTGGCCGGCCGGTTCGCCGGGTCCGACTGCCCATTCGCCATAGATCTTGCCGTCTACAGGTACCAGTTGCCTCTGGCTGACCTGGTTGCGCCGCTGAAGCGTAATATCCGGGCCTGTACCCGATGAGTCCGGGGCTTTGCCGGCCGTGGCCGGGTTGGGCAGCAGGTATTCCTCAGCAACGCTCAAGGCGCGCTGGGTCGTACGGACCTCAATGACCCAGCCATAACGTTGCCCTTGCCGGTGGGGAACGACAAGCGTGGGCTCGAAAACCATTTCCTGCGGGTTGCTGGCGTCAAAGGTACCGAATTCGGCGCTGATGATTGCGACGGGAGCTTCCGCCGGAACCGGGGGCGCTGCACTGGAAATCCCCGCAAAGAGTACAGAAACAAGGATGAATATTTTACGCATCGTGTGCCATTCCAGGGTTTCCGGGTAAAACAAGACAGCAAGTCACCTCCGCATGCGCGGCCAGCGCAAGGCCAGGCTCAGGCCCGAGCTGCCGATGACCAGCATGCCGACGACGGACAACAGATCAGGCAGATGACCGAAAACGATCCAGCCGAGCAGCATGGCCCAGATGAGCTGGATATAGAGCAGCGGTGACAAGGTGGAGGCTGGCGCCTCGTGGAAGGCGTGGATCAGCAGAAAATGCCCGGTCCCGCCGTAGAATCCGAGCGAAAGGATGAGCAGGGTCTGGGTGGGTGAGGGGATTAATCCGGTCCAGAAAAACGGCAAGAGGCAGGACATGGCTACCGTACCCACCAGTGCGATGTAAAAGAGCTGTCGCATCGGCGGTTCGGTCGCTGACAGTTTGCGCGTAAGGATCTGATAGGCGGCGTAGCAGAGGGCCGAACAGAAGGCATAGAAAACACCCAGGCCCTCCATGGTCCCACCCGGTCTGACGATGAGCAGAACGCCACAGAATCCCGCCAGCGTTGCCAGCCAGTGTTTAATCTGCAATTTTTCCCCGAGCAAGGGGCCGGCCAATAGCGCCACCAGCAGCGGCGTAATGAAAACGAGTGCCGTCGTTTCGGCCAGCGGCAGGATCTGGAAAGCCAGCAAGACGAATAGCGTGCTACTGACCTGCGTAAGCGCACGAAAGATCATCAGCCAGGGTTTTCTCGTCTGGACAATCTCGCGTCCCATGCCGGGCGCCGTGACGACCAGCATGAAAAGAAGGTGAGTAATGTAGCGCGCCCAGGCCAGCAAGGGGATGGCAAAAAAGGCTGTCATATACTTCGCGGTGGCATCGGATACGGCGAAGAGAAAAAGCGCCGTCAAAAAGAAAATGATGCCCTGAATTTTTTTGTTATTCACTGAAAAATGCTATCCAATTGAAGACGGGAACTAGGGTGTGTTCTCATTTGACGGACGGTCACGCAAGCACCGGGCCGGGATGCAGCGCAAGGCGCCGTAAGCGCAGCGTGGTTATTCCACGCAAGCGCGCGGCAACGCAGCGAAGCGCCCGGCTCGGTACTTGCCCTCCGGGTTGTTGCCAAATACGCCCGATACGGCGTTGCTCGCCTCGCCAATGGAACAACCATTGGCCTCGGCTCGCGCCTTGTC
>CAIVZW010000343.1 GCA_903910495.1 uncultured beta proteobacterium | reverse complement strand
ATCGAACTCGGCTACCCGGATCGCGACGCAGAACGGGCGCTGCTCGAAGGTGGCGGCCGGCGCGAGCATCTGCCCGAACTGGCCGCCTGCTTTTCACCCGACCAGCTCGCTCCGCTGCAAAGGCAGGCCGCTGCCGTCCATGCCTCGCCGGCACTGCTCGACTATCTGCAAACGCTGATAGAGACAACGCGTCACAGCCCGAAGTTCATTCACGGTCTGAGTCCGCGCGCCGCCCTCGCCCTGCTTGCCGCGGCCCGCGCCTGGGCCTTCATCGACGGACGGACAATGGTGCTGCCCGAAGACGTGCAGGCCGTTCTGCCCGGCGTCGCCTGTCACCGTTTGCGTCTGGTCAACAGCGCCAACCATGCCCGTCCCGAAGACATAACCCAGCTGATCCGCACCCTACCGATTGCCTGATGTCCATCTTCACGCCGTTCCGGCAATGGCTGTTCCGCCTCAAGCCTGACGAACACCTGCCGATCGTCCTCACCCAGCGTCGCATCTTCATCGTCCCGGCGCGGACCGGCCTGCTTTTCGCTGCCGTGCTTTGCCTGATGCTGATCGGCGCCGTCAATTACAACCTCAGCCTGGGTCACGCTCTGGTTTTCCTGCTCGCCGGTCTGGGCATCGTGGCGATGGTGCACACCTTCCGCAACCTGGTTGCCCTGCGCCTCAGCCCCGGACGTGCCGAGTCCGTTTTTGCCGGGGAAACCGCCCGCTTCCACATGCTTCTGGAAAACACCCAGCGCCAGGAGCGCCGTTCGCTCAATCTGGCCTTTGGCCAACACGAGAAGGTCAGCCTCGATATTCCGGCCAACGCGCAAGCGATCATCGCCATCCCCTGCCCGGCGCCAACGCGCGGCCGCCTTGACCCCGGTCGCATCACGCTGTCGACACGCTACCCGCTCGGCCTGTTTCACGCCTGGAGTTACCCGCATCCACGGCTCTCCTGCCTGGTCTATCCGCAACCGATCGAATCGCCACTGCCGCCACCGTCTGCCGTAGCGCACACCGGACAACGGCGTGGCGACAGCGGCGATGAAGATTTCACCGGGCTGCGCCTGCGCCAGCCGAACGACTCGCCGCGGCACATTGCCTGGAAAGCCGTGGCGCGCGACATCGATCACCGTCCCTTGCTGGTCAAGCAGTTCGCTGGCGGATCGGCTGAACAGTTGATGCTTGACTGGACATCGACTTCGGCAGAAAACGATGTTGAAACACGCTTGTCGATCCTGGCCGGATGGATCCTCAGCGCGGAACAGCAACAAATCCGTTACGGCTTGCGTCTGCCCACCTGTGACATCGCGCCGGCACTGGGCGCCGCGCATCGCGACACCTGCCTTGAGGCCCTGGCTCTCTATGCATAAGCAGACCTCCCGGCCCGTCGCTCCGGTAAGCCTCGAGAAAGCCGAGGTTCCCTGGCTGCTCGCCGTGGCCATCACCACGGTGGCGCCGCACGGCAGCCACCTTCCGCTCTGGCTGTCACTGCTCACCAGCAGCGTGCTGCTATGGCGCAGCGGGTTATGGCGACAGAACGCCCGTCTGCCTTCCCGCTGGCTGCTGGCGCTGCTAGCGCTCGCCGGGGTTGCCGGAATCGGCTGGCAGTTCCGCACCCTGCTCGGCCGCGATGCCGGCGTCGCCCTGCTGGTCTTTTTCATGGCGCTCAAACCCATGGAGATGCGCACGCGGCGCGATGCCATGGTGGTCGTCATGCTCGGATTCTTCCTGCTGCTGACCCACTACTTCTACTCGCAGAGCATCCCTACGGGGTTGTGGCTGCTGGCCAGCAGTACCCTGCTCACCGCCACGCTCATCCGCCTGCATGGCGGAGTCCAGCCGGTCCGCGCCATTCTGCGTTACGCCGCCCTGCTGCTGGCGCAGGCCATCCCCTTCATGCTGATCATCTTCCTGCTCTTTCCGCGCGTAACCGGCCCGCTCTGGGGACTGCCGCAGGACGCCTATTCCGGTCTCACCGGGCTTTCTGACCGCATGTCGCCGGGCTCGCTGGATAACCTGATCCAGTCCGGCGCCATCGCCTTCCGTGTCCAGTTTTCCGGCGATCTTCCGGAAAAATCATCGCTCTACTGGCGCGGCCCGGTGTTCAACGACTACGACGGCCAGACCTGGCGTGCCCGCCCGGCCTACCTGCAGAGAACGGGCAGAGCGCCCACGATTGAAGCCGGTGGCAAGACCTACAGCTATGTCATCACGCTCGAAGCGCACAACCTGCGCTGGCTGCTGCCGCTCGACCTGCCGCTTGCGCTGCCGGACGACAGCGTACTGACCTCCACGCTCGAAACCCTGGCCAGGGAACCGGTACGTAACCGGGTACGCTATGCCTTCACATCTGACATCGATGCCGTAGCCAACCGGCAGGAAAGCCAGGCCATGCTGCAACAGGCGCTGCGCCTGCCGCGCGCCCTCGATCCGCGGGCGCGTGAACTGGCCGCCGTGTGGCGGGAAAAGTTTAAATCGCCGGAACAGATATCCAACATGGCATTGCTCCATTTCCGTCAGGAAGCCTTCTTCTACACGCTGCAGCCTCCGCTGCTCGGCGAACACGCCGTCGATGATTTCCTCTTCGACACGCGCAGCGGGTTTTGTGAGCATTTCGCCTCGGCCTACGTCTTTCTCATGCGCGCTGCCGGTGTGCCGGCGCGCGTGGTGGCCGGCTACCAGGGCGGCGAGATCAATCCGGTCGACGGCTACCTCACCGTACGCCAGTCCGACGCCCACGCCTGGGCCGAGATCTGGCTGGCCGACAGGGGCTGGGTGCGCGTCGACCCGACGGCGGCTGTCGCTCCTTCACGCATCGAACTGGGCATCGAGGCCGCGCTGCCCGCCGGCGACCCCCTGCCTGCACTGGTGCGCATCGACGCCGACTGGCTGCGCGACTTGCGCAACCGCTGGGAAGCGGCCAACAATGCCTGGAATCAATGGGTGCTCGGGTACAATCCGCAACGACAACGCGAGGTGCTCACCAGGCTGGGACTCAGAGAACCCGACTGGCGCAACATGACGGCCACGCTGGCGACGCTGTGCGGAATGGCGCTGCTGATCCTTACCTTGTGGACGCTCTACCGGCGCAACACAGCAACCCCTGCGCAGCGTGCCTGGCAACGCCTGTGCAACCGGCTCAAAGGACT
>CAIVZW010000342.1 GCA_903910495.1 uncultured beta proteobacterium | reverse complement strand
TGCACCTTCTGCAACCGCTCCTGCCTGCGCCTGCTGGGTTATGCTCACGCCGATGAGCTGATCGGCAAGAACATGCACGCTCAGATCCACAGCATGTTCGCGGACGGAACTCCCTTACCTGCGGAGGATTGCCGCGTTCCCCGCGCCTTCCTGAAGGCGGAAGATTCCCATGCGGACGATGAAGTGCTGTGGCGTGCCGACGGCACCTCTTTCCCTGCCGAATACTGGGCATACCCGCAGATCGACGGTGACAAGGTGGTAGGGGCCGTCGTGTCTTTCATCGACATTACTGAACGCAAACGGGCGGAGGCCGAACTCAGGCGTTACCGCGAGCACCTGGAAGACCTGGTCAACGAGCGCACCCTGTCCCTCGCCATCGCCAAGGAAGCGGCCGAATCGGCCAATCGCGCCAAGAGCATCTTCCTGTCTACCATGAGCCATGAATTGCGGACGCCGATGAATGGCATCATGGGTATGACCAGCCTGGCACTGCGCCGTGCCACCGATCCCCAGCAGATTGATTTCCTCACCCGAAGCACAGGGGTCTCGAAACATCTGCTGGCTCTCATCAACAACATCCTTGATATTTCTCAGATCGAAGCCCAACGGCTGACGCTGGACGAAAAGAATTTCTCGCTCGCGCAAGTTATTGACGACACCCTGAGCATGCAGGAGGAACCGGCGCAGCTCAAAGGCTTGCGCTTGTCTCGGGAACTTGCCCCCGGCCTGCCTGATCTGCTGTACGGCGACGCCTTGCGTCTGAAACAGATTCTGCTTAATTTTGTCGGCAACGCCATCAAGTTCTCCGAGCGCGGACAGATCACCCTGAGCGCACAGGTCGTAGAAGAGGACAGCAACAGTCTGCTGTTGCGCATCGAGGTCACCGATCAGGGCATTGGTCTTGCCCCCGAACAGCAGTCCCGGTTGTTCCACGCTTTCACCCAGGTCGATGGTTCATCGACCCGCAAGTTTGGCGGCGCCGGTCTCGGCCTGGCCATCAGCAGACGCTTGGCTCAAGCGATGGGCGGTGATGTGGGGGTAGTCAGCCAGGAAGGGATCGGCAGCACGTTCTGGATAACTGCCCGGCTGAAGCGGGGGAGCGAGACTCAGCCCTCCGACACCCTGTGGCCGGTCGAGCCGCCGCGAGAGGCCCTGGCGCGTAAATTCGCCGGACTTCGCGTGCTGGTTGCCGAAGACGATCCGATGAATCAGGATGTGGCTCGCCTGTTGCTGGAGGATGCCGGTCTGGCGCCGGTCGTGGTGAATAACGGCCAGGAAGCCGTGGAACGGGCAGGAGAGGGCGCTTATGCGCTGATTCTGATGGACATGAAGATGCCGGTCATGGGAGGGCTGGACGCCGCCCGCGCCATCCGCCGATTGCCCGGCCTGGCGGCCATTCCGATTCTGGCCATGACCGCCAATGCCTTCGACGAAGATCGCGACCGCTGTCTGGAGGCCGGCATGAATGATCATGTCGGCAAGCCGGTGGATCCAGCCACGCTGTACGAGACCCTGCTCAAGTGGCTGTCAGTGCCAAAGTGATGTGCCCCAGTTCAGACGGAGCGATAATGTGAAGGACTTTCTAGGTGTTTTGGGGGGCATGGGTCCCTTGGCCACGGCCGATTTTCTGAAAAAACTCGTGGAAAATACGCCGGCACTCGTTGATCAGGATCACATTCCCGTCCTGGTCTATGGCGATTGCAGCATTCCTGACCGAACAGCAGGTATCCTCGGCCAGGGGCCGTCCCCGCTGCCCAAATTGCTGCAAGGGATCAATTTCCTTAATCGAGCGGGGGCCAGGGCCATTTGCATCCCATGCAACAGCGCCCATTGCTGGTATTCTGAAATGAGCGAAGCCTCTGCAGTGCCCCTGTTCAATATCGTCCATGCCAGCGCCGAGCAGGTCCGCAAAAGGGATCCACGTATCCGTCGCGTGGGCGTCCTGTCGACGGTGGGCACCTTTCAGATGGGCATTTACACCCGCGCCTTGAGCGACCTGGGGTTTATGGTACTGGCGCCGACTGAAGACGAGTTCCGGACGCTGGTGTCACCGGCGATCGCCCTGATCAAGGCCAATCAGCTGACTGAAGCTGAAAAGCTCCTGCGGGCGGCGACGGCTAAGCTTGTCGCCCGCGGGGCCGAAATCATTATTTTGGGCTGCACTGAGATACCCATTGGCATGCGTGGGCAGTGTCAGGAGAATCCGTCGCTGTTTGTTGACTCGACCGACGCCCTGGCGCTTTCGGTCATCGAGTTTTTCAAATCTCATCAACCCAGTGCTTGAAAGCCGGCGGACTAGGCAGCGGCGTTGATCGATTCCAGCGCACCGTTCAGCGCACGTTCGAAAATTTCGTCTCCGTGCAGAATGCTGGCCTTGCCGTCGCGAATATGCCGGGCCAGTGCTTCGGGGGTGATCGAGATGGCCTTGGCCGAGCGGTGGTTGCTGAAGAGCAGAATCCCGCGCTGCGGACTGATCCAGTGCAAACGCTCGCGATAGGGGCTGTCTTCCTCGTCGTGGAACTCCACCCAGTCGCCGCGCTTGAGTTCGCTGACCTGCCGGAAGATTTCACGCTCGTCGGCACGCCAGATCGGACTGGCGCCGACGAGAATGACTTCTTCGACCTCGATGCCGTTGTTGACGCTGCGCGTGACCAGCAGATCACCCTCCTCGGAGGGTGGTGGTGGCGGCGGGCTGAAGGATTGCGCAAGATCGATCTGTTCAGGAGCATTTTCAGGCGCAGGGCTTGGGCTGGCTTCGGCTGTCGATACTATCAGCTCTGCCAGCTCTGTCGGCACTTCCGGCTCGCCGCCCTTGAGCGCTGCCGAGTGACATTGGACCAGTGCGTCAAAGAAGGCACTGCGCTGGGACAGGCCGGCATCGATATTATCCAGCCCCCTGTTGAGCCGGGCCAGCAATCCGGGCAGCATGCTGATCAGCTTGAGGCGTTCTTCCGGTGACTTCTTGGCTTCGACGCTCCACACCAGATCCTTCATGACCTCTTCGGCGGCTTGCCAATCCGTGCTGTCCTCATCGCTATTGACGGCAATGGCCTGCATGACATCGGTCCAGTGTTCCCTGAGGAAAGCGTCAATCAATGGCGGCATCGCGTTGTTAATCCGGAAGTTCCGTACGACACGCTGCGCCCGTTCCCATCCTTCGCTTTCATGTTCGCGCTGAATGACGATATTGGCGGCGGTCAGGGCGGTAGTGTCTTCCTCGCTTTCGTGTTCTTTGACGAAAGTCTCCAGTTCGGCGAGCGCCGTGCCGAACACTTCGATATCGGTTTCAAATCCGGTTTGAATCTTTTCGACGAGTTCGGCGAGTTTGCAGTAAAAAGGATCGGTCTCGTCGACCGACGCGCCCCAGCGAATCGAGACGCCGGCAACGCTACCGAGGAATCGACGTGTCGGATGCTGGCGATCGGCGAAGAAACCGGGATTGAGCATGGCTACCTTGAGTACCGGTATCTGAAGCCGGCTGATCAGAGCCTTGATGGCGACGGGAATATGGACGTCGTCAAAGATGAAATCGAAAAGCATGGCCACGATATCGATCGTTATCGCTTCGAGCCCGCCCACTTGCTTCGCGTCTTCCGAGTCACGAACAATGCGTACCTGGTTGACGATCGGGGTTCCGCTGTCGCTGGCCAGTACCGGCACATGCTGCATTTCATTGAGCGAGGAAAGCAGGAACTGATTGATCGCTGCGGTATCCAGCGCGACCCCCTGGCTGCCTTGAGAAAACACGGGCTGGGAGACCCGTGGTGCGCTGATCATGACGCCGGGCATTACGGCCTGGGCGGCCTGCTGCTGGCCAACGCGCATCTGGGCAAGGCGTTGCAGAACTTCCATGATGCCTTCACCAGAGAACTGCGGCGCACTGGCATAGCCTGTTTCCGCAGACCCCATTGAGTCCTGTTCGCCGGACGAAGGGACAAAACCGGCAGAGGCCTGACCGTTTGCCGACGAGGCAAAGCCCCCGGCACTCTGGCCGCCCGACGACGAGGAAAAGGAACCGCCAGCCGGCGAACTTCTACGGTAGTTGCGCTTGATTTCGGGCAGGATATTGCGTTCGTTCAGGAACGCATTGATCTGCTTGTAGATCGGGGGCAAGTCTTTGTGCAGGTGGCGTTCCAGACGGCGCAACAGCAGCAGCCGGGTCTCGGCATCCGAACCTATCGTTGAGCAGGCGTCGGAAAGCGCACGGCAAACGATGGCCGGAGCAAGCGGATTTTCACTTTCACTGACTTCGTCATTCCCCTGCAGTTCGGCAACACGGCGGTCGAGCGAGTAGAGTTCTTCGTCGCAGGACTCGGAAAGCTGAATCGAGAATTCACGAACGACAATGTGCTTGGTGAGATCTTCGTCGTCAAGCAGGCGCAGATTTTCAAAGTTTTGAGCATCGCGTGGTGCTTCCCGATTGCCTTCATTCGGGGTGTCCCGGTTCTGGCAGCTTTCGGCTTCGGCAGAAAGCTCACGGCGGAAGGTTTCAACCAGTCGCGGCCAGTCCTTATCGATATTGGCGCGCAAACCGGTATAACGGACCTGTAGCGCACGTTCCCGTGATGAATTGGCGAGGGCAAAAAGCTCTTCGGAAATCGGCGTGGCGATTTCCTGTAGCCAGGCACACAGGCTATTGACCAGTTGCTCCCGACACTCGGCGAGCATGCGCTGTCCCGGGTTGCGGTCGCGACCCGGACCATTTATGGGTATGACTTTGTTTGCAGCGGACTTCGAAGAGGGCTTGCTCATGCCATTGCCTCCAGTGAGGAGCCGCTCGGCGTCAGGCGGACAGTAATCAACGGGGCAGGCGCAGACGTCTGGTCAATGGATTTGCAGTACCGGAAACCATGAATCACAATCAACTCCGCTTTCTGGTGGTCCCGCTGCCGTTGCCGTTCAATGATTCCGGCGGTAGGTCGGTGACTTTGCGTCGTCGTCTTTCGACGGGTTTGCCCTGTTTCAGAGACCGATGGGGTGTACCGGCCATGGCCAATGGTATCGCTCAAATTAGACATATAACAATATTGCCATGATACGGCATATTTCTCGAATGGTATCGGAAAAGCGAAAGAAATCAAGACCGCTCATCACTTGATTGGGCCAGCGCCCAGCTGACGTGCTCGCGGACAAGCGCTGAAGGATGATCCCGCCGCGCGTTCAGTGCGGCAAGTGTTGATGGCGAGCCAGCCGTGTTACCCAGCGCCACGGCGATGTTGCGTAACCAGCGCTCGTGCCCGAGGCGACGTATCGGACTGCCCGCCAGCCGGCTTTCGAATTGCTCCCTGTCCCAGGAGAACAGTTCGGCGAGGGGCGTCGCATCGAGGCCATTGCGCACGGCAAAATCAGGGTCGCCAAGCCGGGCAAAACGGTTCCACGGACAGCACAGCTGGCAGTCGTCGCAACCATAGATGCGGTTGCCGATCAGCGGCCTCAGTTCGACCGGGATCTCGCCTGGCAACTCGATGGTCAGGTAGGAGATGCATAATCGGGCATCGATCTGGTAAGGGGCGACGATGGCGGCGGTCGGGCAGGCGTCAAGGCAGTTCCGGCAGGTGCCGCAGTGGTCGCTGATTGGCGTATCAGGCGGAAGCGGCAGGCTGGTGTAGATTTCCCCGAGAAAATGCCAGGACCCCTCGCGGGTCAGCGCCAGAGTGTGCTTCCCGCGCCAGGCAATACCTGACTTGCGTGCGAACTCGACCTCCATGACCGGAGCCGAATCGGAAAATACGCGGTAGTTAAAATAGTTTCCTTGCCCTGTCTTTTCGAGCTCATCGTGAATTCGCTCAGCCAGTTTCTGCAGCCGCTTGCGCATCGTCCTGTGATAGTCGCGGCCAAGTGCGTAGCGGGAGATGTAGCCCAGTTCGCGGTTGGCGAGCACACGCTCACTTGTGGCGGCCTGCGGCCAGTAGGGGAGTCGGGCCGAGATGACCGACAGGGTGCCGGGCATCAGGGTCTGCGCCTGGGCGCGCAAGCTGGCGTGTTTGGCCATATAATCCATCTCGCCGTGGCGGCCAAGTTCAAGCCAGCGCAACAGTTTGGGGCTTGCCGTCGAAACATCGGTGCTGGCCATGCCGAGTTCGGCCAGGCCCAGTTCCTGCCCCCATTTTTTGATATGTTTGACCAGCGCGACAAAATCGACAGTGCCCCAGTCGGCTGTACTCGCCTTCGTTCCGGAGTTCTTTTCTTGCATAGCCAGAATCATAGCCCTGTTCGCGATCGGTCGGCACTGACATTGACTCTGCCGGATGAAGCGGCAACCCTTGCCATCGGGCGGGATCTGGCGCCATTGCTGGTTCCCGGCATGATCCTCTGGCTCAATGGCGATCTCGGTGCCGGCAAGACAACGCTTGCCCGCGCCCTCCTGCGCGGGGTCGGCCATATCGGTCCGGTGAAAAGCCCTACTTACACACTGGTTGAAGTTTACGTAGTTTCGAGCATATACTGGTATCACTTTGATTTTTATCGTTTCAATGAACCAGAAGAGTTTGAGGATGCCGGTCTTGGCGAGTACTTCCGAAACGACGCCGTGTGCCTGGTCGAATGGCCTGAGAAGGCTGTCGATTATGTGCCGCCGGCTGATCTCGTCCTGTTTTTTCGTTTTGTGGGGGACAGGCCCGAATCCGGTCGCGAACTGGAGTTCATTGCGCACAGCGAGGCGGGACATAAATGCCTGAGCGCGCTCAAAAGCCGCTGCTCGGGCGCCGGGAACTGATCAAGTTTGCCGGAGCGTCGCTGATCCTGCTGGTCAGTCCGGTCGGGCGCGCTGCGACAGATCGCAGTCCGGGCATTCTCGCCGTTCGCGTCTGGCCAGCCGCCGATTACACGCGGGTGGCCATCGAACACAATGCACCGCTGAAATTCACGCACTTCACGGTCAAGAATCCCGAACGCCTGGTCGTCGATCTCGAAGGGATCGAGTTCAACAGCGTGCTTGAAGGGCTGTCCAACAAGGTCGCCGCGGACGATCCCAATATCAAGCTGTTGCGTGCCGGTCGCTTTAAGCCGGGTGTCGTGCGCCTGGTGATGGAACTCAAGAACGAGGTCAAACCGCAGGTATTCGTACTGCCTCCAGTGGGCGAATATGGTCACCGTCTGGTACTCGACGTCTATCCTCTGGAGCCGCCCGACCCGCTGCTCCAGTTGATTCAGAAAAACGAATCGCTGTTCGGCAATACGGGCGGGCAGGGCGAGAACAAACCGGAACCAGGCGTCGAGATCAAGGCAGAACGGCCGCGTCAGGGCAAACCGGTGGTGGACCGCCTGGTCACCATTACGCTGGATCCGGGTCATGGCGGGGAAGACCCGGGCGCAGTTGGCCGCGGTGGCAGTTACGAGAAACACGTCACGCTGGCGGTGGCCCGGCGCCTGAAGGCCAAGATTGACGCCGAACCCAATATGCGGGCCGTTCTTACCCGCGACACCGATTTTTTTGTGCCTTTGCACATGCGGGTGCAGAAAGCGCGCCGTATCCAGTCCGATCTGTTCGTGTCGATTCACGCCGATGCCTTTACCCGCGCTGATGCCAATGGCTCGTCGGTTTTTGCCTTGTCCGAGAGCGGTGCTTCAAGTTCGGCAGCGCGTTATCTGGCACAAAAGGAAAATTCGGCCGATCTGGTCGGCGGCGTCAATATCGGTGTCAAGGACCCGATGCTGGCGCGCACACTGCTCGATCTGTCACAGACGGCAACGATCAGCGACAGCCTCAAACTTGGCAAAGCGGTACTTGGCGAGATCGGCGGCATCAACCGCCTGCACAAGGAAAGTGTAGAGCAGGCCGGGTTTGCCGTACTCAAGGCGCCGGATATTCCCTCCATCCTCATCGAGACGGCCTTTATCTCGAACCCGGAAGAGGAAAGACGCCTCAATGACGATGCGTATCAGGACAGGATGGCCGAAGCGATCATCGCCGGCATTCGCAAATACTTCGCCAAGAATCCGCCACTGGCGAAATCGAAACTGGCCCGGCTGGATTAGAGGCCCCGGAGTTACGCCCGGACATTCCTGGATAGCTCAAATAGGTTTTGAAATATCGGCCTGCACTGCTAAAATGCCGACCCTGCACATGATTGATCGCAGAGCCGCTGTAGCTCAGTTGGTAGAGCAGCGCATTCGTAATGATGCCAACTACCTACAACAAATCCTATTTGAATCATATCGTTGAACGCGCCTCTTGGCGCGTTTTTTCTTATGTGGCACACTCATGGCACAATATCCATGACGCGCTGCGAAAACCCAGGATAGTCGACAACGTCTTTGTCGCCATCATCTCGCTAGCGTAAGGAGGCCAGATGGCAACGATTCGCGAACGTATCGATTCGACGG
>CAIVZW010000341.1 GCA_903910495.1 uncultured beta proteobacterium | reverse complement strand
GCGATATCACCAAATTTGGTGAACAAAGCGCCACCCTCTCGCCAAGCCGGGTTGGCAGCACCAGATACCTGCTGATGCAGGATCTGCCGTGGTACGGCAAACGCGACCTGAAACGGGAAATCGCCGAAATGGACGCCGAAGACGCCCAAGGCCGTGCGCGCGGCACGTGGTCCGAACTGGCCGCAAAGATCAAGACAGCCCAGGCACAGCGCTACTATCTTTATCGTAACGAAAAGCTGACGCAGGAAATCCTCGACCTGATCGTCCGCCTGGAGAAGGTCGCTCAAGTTCGCTACGCTGGCGGGCTTGCTGCCCAGCAGGATGTAATCCGGGCACAGGTCGAGCAAAGCGGAATGCGCAATGAATTGATCGCCCTGGATAACGAAAGCCGTCAGGTCAATGCCCGTCTGAATACCTTGCTGGCGCGACCCGCTTCAACTCCACTTGCCGCGCCGGAAATACTGCGTGCTCTCCCGGCACCCGTCAAACTGGATTTTGCAGCGCTCGAAGATCGGGTTCGCTCGCGCAATCCCCTGCTCTTTGCCGAGGAATCCCGCATCAAGGCGGCTGAAAAGAACCGTGAACTGACCTACAAGAACCGTTATCCCGATTTCACCTTCGGTATCTCGCCGATCCAGTACCAGAGTGCGGTCAAGGAATGGGAACTCATGGTCGAACTCAATATCCCACTCCAGCAATCCTCGCGCCGCGCCCAGGAACGTGAATCCGAGTCGATGTTATCGGCTGCCCGTTCGCGCAAGGACGCCGCATCGAACCAGGTCCTTTCGGATCTGTCGGAGAACCTGTCCGCCATCGAGGCGGCCCGGCGTACCGAAATACTGGCGTCAAGCAGCCTGCTGCCGCAGGCCGAACTGACGTTCCAGGCGGCTCTGGCCGGCTACGAGAACGGCAAGGTCGATTTCGCCACCCTGCTCGACGCCCAGAAACAAATCCGACAGGCCAGACAAACCCAAATCAAGGCCCAGGCCGAAGCACAGATGCGCCTCGCAGAAATCGAAAAGCTACTCGGGGAAGATCTATGAAGCCTGATTTCTCAATTGCTATCGGGGTATTCACTGTCGCTGTCGTCGCCGCCGGCGGCGGTTACTGGCTGGGCACCAAGGGAACAAGCGTCCATGGCGAAAGCGCGGCAGCGATTTCAGCCAGTACCGTCAATCCTGCCGGTGCTGCGAAGAAGGAACGCAAACTCCTCTTCTACCGCAACCCGATGGGCTTGCCCGACACCTCGCCGACACCCAAAAAAGACCCGATGGGCATGGATTACATCGCCGTTTATGAAGGCGAGGACGACAGTGGAAATACCGGCGAGTCCGCTCCGGCCAACCAGGTCAGAATCAGTACCGAGAAAGTGCAGAAACTCGGTGTCAAGACCGAAGCCGCCCAACTGCGTGCTCTGGACAAAACAGTGAGCGCCGCCGGTCGCATTGAACCCGATGAGCGACGCACTTACACCATCTCGCCCAAGTTCGAGGGCTACGTCGAACGCCTGCACGTCAATGTCACCGGTCAGACTGTTGGCAAGGGCCAGCCGCTGTTCGAGGTCTACAGCCCGGAACTGGTCTCTGCGCAGCGCGAATACCTCATCGCCGCACAAGGCATTGATTCACTCAGGGACGCGGGGGGTTCGGCCCAGACGGGAATGAAGCAATTGGCTGACTCCAGCCTGCAACGCCTGAAAAATTGGGACATCTCTGAAGAACAGGTCAAGGCACTCACCAACTCCGGTGAAGCCAGACGCACCCTGACCTTCCGCTCGCCGGTATCCGGTATCGTCACCGAGAAAAAGGCACTGCAAGGCATGCGCTTCATGCCCGGCGAGGCCCTCTATCAGGTGACTGACCTGTCCTCGGTGTGGGTCGTCGCCGACGTTTTCGAGCAGGATATTGGGCTGATCAAACTGGGCGCCAGAGCAAAAGTCAGGATCAACGCCTACCCGGACAAGCTCTTCGAAGGCAAAGTCAGCTATGTCTATCCGACCCTGAACGCGGCGACGCGTACGGTGCCGGTTCGCGTAGAACTGGCCAACCCTGGACTGTTGTTGAAACCGGCCATGTTTGCGCAGCTTGAATTACCGGTATCGGCAAAGGGCCCGGTCGTCACCGTGCCGATTTCTGCCGTTATCGACAGCGGAACGCGTCAGATCGTGCTGATCGAGCAGGGCGAAGGTCGCTTCGAACCACGCGAAGTCAAGCTTGGTGCCCGTAGCGACACCCATGTTGAAATCATCGGAGGGGTAAAGGACGGCGAACTGGTCGTCGTCACGGCCAATTTCCTGATCGACGCCGAAAGCAATCTCAAAGCCGCTTTTGGCGGGTTTGGCGGAGCCGACCAGAAGTCGTCCGGTGCAGCCAGGCCGGCCAGCCACAAAGCCACCGGCAAGCTGGATGGCGTCGATGCCAAGGCCGGTACGCTCACTATTGAGCACGGCCCGGTCGCCAGCCTCAAGTGGCCATCCATGACCATGGAATTCAAGCTGGCCAACTCGGCCCTGCTTAAAGACATGAAGCCCGGCGCGGGCGTCGAGTTCGAGTTCGTCGAACGCGGCCAGGGCGAATGGGTGATTACCTCGCTCAAACCGGCCCAGCCCCACACCCATTGACACAATTCAACATTTCCCCTGGTCATCCCGGCGAAAGCCGGGATCCAGAAATTGCTCCGAAAACCTGGATTCCGGCTTTCGCCGGAATGACGGAATAAATCGGCTTTACACGGAAACCGGAGGAAAAAACATGCTGAATGCCATCATCGAATGGTCGAGCCGAAACCGCTTTCTCGTCCTGCTTGCCACCGTGTTCATCGTTTTCTGGGGCATCTTCGCTGTCCTCAGGACACCGATTGACGCCCTTCCCGACCTCTCCGATGTACAGGTCATCGTTTACACCGAGTTTCCGGGCCAGGCGCCGCAGGTGGTCGAGGATCAGGTCACCTACCCGTTGACCACGGCCATGCTGTCAGTACCCAAATCGAAGGTGGTGCGCGGCTTCTCGTTCTTTGGCGCCTCCTTCGTCTACATCATCTTCGAGGACGGCACGGACATTTACTGGGCGCGTTCGCGCGTGCTGGAATACCTCAACTTCGCCTCCGGACGCATGCCCAAGGGCGTGACGCCTCAAATCGGGCCGGATGCCACCGGTGTCGGCTGGGTCTATCAATACGTCCTGCTGGCCAAGGACAAGACGCTGGCTGAACTGCGCAGCATCCAGGACTGGTACGTCCGTTACCAGTTGACCAAGGCACACGGCGTCGCCGAAGTGGCGTCAATCGGCGGTTTCGTGCAGACCTACCAGGTCACCGTCGATCCGGTGAAGCTACGCTCCTACGGCATTCCGCTGATGAAGGTCGCGCAGGTGATCCGCGATTCAAATCGTGACGTCGGCGGTCGTGCCGTGGAAATGGCCGAGACCGAGTACATGGTGCGCGGCAAAGGCTACTTGCGCGGCAAGAGCGACATTGAACTGCTCGTTGTAAAAAGCGACAAAGGCACGCCGGTGCTGATCCGCGACATCGGCCGCGTCGAACTCGTGCCCGATGAACGGCGCGGGCTGACCGAGCTTAACGGCGAAGGCGAAGTCGTTTCCGGCATCGTCATGTCACGCTACGGGCAGAACGCGCTGGAAGTGATCAGCAACATCAAGGAAAAAATTGCCGAAATCGGCCCCGGCCTGCCCGAAGGAGTGACGGTACAGACGGTCTATGACCGCTCCGAGCTGATCCACCGCGCCATCGATACGCTCAAGCGAACGCTGATCGAGGAATCGCTGATCGTCGCACTGGTGTGCATTGTCTTCCTGCTGCACGTACGCAGCGCGCTGGTTGCCATTTTGATGCTGCCGGTCGGCATCCTGATCGCCTTCATTGCCATGCGCTCGCTGGGAATGAGCTCGAACCTGATGAGCCTCGGCGGCATCGCGATTGCTATCGGCGCCATGATCGACGCGGCGATTGTCATGATCGAGAACGCGCACAAGCATTTGGAACGGCTTGAACAGCACCCAGCCCGTCATCCCGGCGAAGGCGCCGCGAAGGAAGTACCCTTGGGGTGCCGGGATCTGACCGAAGGGAATGCAGAGCCAGTCGGCGCCGAGGACACCTGGATCCCGGCTTTCGCCGGGATGACGGAACGCGCCGAGGCCATCCTGACCGCCTGCAAGGAGGTCGGTCCCGCCCTCTTCTTTTCGCTGCTGATCATCACCGTCTCCTTCCTACCGGTGTTCAGTCTCGAAGGCCAGGAGGGCCGTCTTTTCTCGCCGCTGGCCTATACCAAGACCTTCGCGATGGCCGGTGCGGCGGCGCTCTCGATCACGCTGGTGCCGGTGCTGATGCTGTTTTTCATTCGCGGCAGGATCATGCCCGAGGCCAAAAATCCGGTGAACCGCTTCCTGATCTGGGTCTACCGGCCAATCATCACCAAGGTCATGCGCTGGAAAAAATTGACCATTCTTCTCGCACTTCTGGCCCTGGGCGTCTCGATCTACCCGGCTTCCAGACTCGGTTCTGAGTTCATGCCGACGCTCAACGAAGGCACGCTGTTCTACATGCCCGCCTCGCTGCCCGGCATGTCGATCACCAAGGCGGCCGAGATCCTGCAGACGCAGAACAAGATCATCAAGAGCTTCCCGGAAGTGGCGTCTGTCTATGGCAAGGCCGGCCGCGCCAACACGGCGACCGACCCGGCACCGACCGAGATGTTCGAGACGGTGATCAACCTCAAGCCGGAATCCGAATGGCGCGCCGGAATGACCATCGACAAACTGGTCGCCGAACTCGACAAGGCGCTGCAATTCCCTGGCATTTCCAACGCCTGGACGATGCCGATCAAGGCGCGTATCGACATGCTGTCCACCGGCATCCGCACGCCGATCGGCATCAAGGTCTTCGGCAAGGATCTCGACGAAATGGAGAAACTCGCCCGCCAGATCGAAGCCGTGGTGAAGAAGGTTCCCGGCACGTCCAGCGCTTTTGCCGAACGCATTACCGGCGGTTTTTACCTCAACATCGAGCCGGATCGTATGCAACTGGCGCGTTACGGCCTGTCGGTCGGCGAGTTGCAGGACGTGATCGGCAGCGCACTCGGCGGTGAAATGGTCACCACCACCGTCGAAGGGCGCGAACGTTACGGTGTGACGGTACGCTATCCGCGCGAACTGCGTTCCGACCCGCAGCAGATCGCCCGTGAAGTGCTGGTGCCCACGCCCAGTGGTGCGATGGAGAGCAACATGATCCCTCTCGGCCAGCTGGCCAAGGTCGAAATTGCCAAGGGCGCGCCGGCCATACGCACCGAGAACGCCCTGCTCTCCGCCTACATCTATGTCGACATCCGCGAGCGCGACATCGGCAGTTACGTCGCCGAGGCCAAGAAAGCGGTCGCCGAACACGTCAAGTTCCCGCCCGGCTACTACGTCACCTGGAGTGGCCAGTTCGAAAATATGGAACACGCCATCGAAAAGATGAAGGTC
>CAIVZW010000340.1 GCA_903910495.1 uncultured beta proteobacterium | reverse complement strand
TATAAATAGGAGCATTCAATGCCCAAAATGAAGACCAAGAGTGGCGCCAAAAAGCGCTTCAAGGTCAGCGCGAGTGGCCGTATCAAGCGCGGACAGGCGTTCAAGCGCCACATCCTGACCAAGAAAACCACCAAAGGCAAGCGTCAGTTGCGCGGCATGACCGATGTACATGCCGCTGACAAGGCCATGGTTCGTTCCATGCTGCCTTACGCTTAAGGAGATTAAAGATGCCCCGAGTTAAACGTGGTGTAACGGCGCGCGCGCGCCACAAGAAAATCATTGCACTGGCCAAGGGTTACCGTGGTCGCCGCAAGAGTGTATATCGCATCGCCAAACAGGCGGTGATGAAAGCCGGCCAGTATGCCTATCGTGACCGTCGGCAAAGGAAACGTCAGTTCCGCGCCCTGTGGATTGCCCGTATCAACGCCGCCGCTCGTGAAGCCGGCCTGAAGTACAGCACCTTCATGAACGGCCTGAAGAAGGCGCAGATCGAAGTTGACCGCAAGGTACTGGCTGATCTGGCCGTTTTCGACAAGCCCGCATTTGCCGCTCTGGCCGTGCAGGCCAAAGCTCAACTCGGCGCCTGATTGTACGAGTGTAAAAAAGGGAGGCTCGCGCCTCCTTTTTTTCGGCGAAATGTTATTCCGTGTCCAGATCAATGATGACACGAAGACAAGCTGCAGACAGTGCAATTAGCACGACAAGGCGAAGTCGATGCCCCGCAGGAAATCCCCCTGGGGGACAAAGTCAGGATTGGTTTGGAAACGGAATTATAAATTCATGCAGAACCTTGACCAGATAGCACAAGAAGCCTCGGCCGCTTTCGCTGCGACCGATGACCCCGATACGCTTGAACAGATCAAGGCGCGATTCCTCGGCAAGAGCGGTCAGATTACCGAACTGCTCAAGGGAATGGCCAAGCTTTCGCCCGAAGAGCGCAAGGCCACCGGTGCCGCGATCAATCGCACCAAGGAAGCCATCGAAACAGCCCTCAACACCCGTCGTGAAGCGATCCGGCGCCTGGCCCTCGAGGCTCGTCTGGGCGAGGAATCGCTTGATGTAACCTTGCCCGGACGCGGCGAATCGCGCGGTGGCCTGCATCCGGTCACGCGCACACTGGAACGCATCGAAGCGCTGTTCCGCTCGATCGGCTTTGAAGTCGCCGATGGCCCCGAGATCGAAGCCGACTTCCAGAATTTCACAGCGCTGAACACACCCGAGGATCACCCGGCGCGTTCGATGCACGACACCTTTTATCTGCTTGACGAAAACGGCAAGGTCGCCGAAGACATTCTCCTGCGCACGCACACCAGCCCGATCCAGGTGCGCTACATGCAGGCGCATGTAGCGAAATACGCGCATCTCGAGACGATGCCGGAGATCCGCATCATCGCACCGGGTCGTGTCTATCGCGTCGACTCCGACGCCACCCATTCGCCGATGTTCCACCAGGTCGAAGGCCTGTGGATCGGCGAGAACGTCAGCTTCGCCGATCTCAAGGGCGTGGTCGCCGACTTCCTGCGCCGCTTCTTCGAGAGCGATGACCTGCAGGTACGCTTCCGCCCCTCCTTCTTCCCCTTCACCGAACCCTCGGCCGAGATCGACGTCGCCTTCATGAGCGGCACGCTGAAAGGCCGCTGGCTGGAAATCGCCGGCTGCGGCATGGTACATCCGAACGTGCTGCGTCATGTCGGCATCGATCCGGAGAAATACATCGGCTTTGCCTTCGGCATGGGTCCGGATCGCCTGACCATGCTGCGTTACGGCGTCAATGACCTGCGCCTGTTCTTCGACGGCGACCTGCGCTTCCTGCGCCAGTTTGTTTGACCGTTTTTGTGAAGATCATCCATGAAATTCTCTGAATCCTGGCTACGCAGTTTTGTTAACCCGAGCATTTCGGGCGAAGCCTTTACTCACCTGCTGACCATGGCTGGTCTTGAGGTCGAGGAAGAAGAAAGCGTTGCACCGGATTTCGACAGTATCGTCGTCGCCCAGGTGCTTGAAGTCAGCAAGCACCCTGACGCCGATCGCCTGAATGTCTGCCGCGTCGATATCGGCTGCGGCGAAGCAAAACAAATTGTTTGCGGCGCTCCGAACGTGGCACCCGGCCTCAAGGTGCCTTGCGCCCTGCCCGGCGCCAATCTTCCCGGCGATTTCAAGATCAAGGTCGCCAGGGTTCGCGGCGTCGAATCCTCAGGCATGCTCTGCTCGGCCAAGGAACTCGGGATTGCCGAAGACGCTTCCGGCCTGCTCGTCCTGCCGGCAGACGCGCCGATTGGCCAAGACATCCGCGCCTATCTTGATCTCGACGACCGCCTGCTGACGCTGAAACTCACTCCGAACCGCGCCGACTGCCTGTCACTCTCCGGCGTGGCGCGCGAGGTTGCGGCATTGACCAGCACGCCAGCGATTTACCCTGAGGTAATCGAGACCCCCGTCAGCATCCCGGCCAGACGCGAGATCGTGCTTGACGCCCCGGCAGCCTGCCCGCTCTACTGTGGCCGCGTGATCTCCGGTGTTGACGCCCGTGCGACCACACCCGACTGGATGCAGCGCCGACTGGTGCGTAGCGGCATCCGCTCGATCTCCGCCCTCGTCGACATCACCAACTACGTGATGCTCGAACTCGGCCAGCCATTGCATGCCTTCGACAACATGAAACTCGAAGGCGCCATCCACGCGCGCATGGCCAATGCCGGCGAGAAGATTCTGCTGCTCAACGAACAGACGCTCGAACTGCAGGGCGATGTTCTGTTGATCGCCGACGACAGACGCCCCGTCGCCATGGCCGGAATCATGGGCGGTGAAGACAGTGGGATTACTCTCGATACCCAGGAGATGTTCCTTGAATCGGCCTTCTTTGCCCCCAAGGCGATTGCCGGTCGCGCGCGTCGCTACGGCTTCGTTTCGGATGCCTCGCACCGCTTCGAGCGTGGTGTCGATTTTGGCGGGACGCGCCGAGCGCTGGAACGCGCCAGCCAGCTCATTCTTGAGATCTGTGGCGGCCAAGCTGGCCCCTTGTGCGAAGCGGTCGCCGAGCTTCCCGCAAGAGCGCCTGTTCGTCTGCGTCTGGCGCGGGTGGCCAGGGTTCTGGGGGTGGCTTTTTCTGCCGGGCAGATTGGCGAGTTGTTCTCCCGTCTCGATCTGACTTCTACGCGGGACGGCGATGACTTCCTCGTTACCCCGCCGAGCTATCGCTTCGATATCGAGATCGAAGAAGACCTGATCGAAGAGATTGCCCGCCTGCATGGCTACGACAATATTCCTGCGCCAGCCCCGCGTGCCACGCTGACCATGCTGCCGCAAACCGAGAATGAGCGTCCTCTGTTCCGGGTGCGGCAAACCCTTGCTGATCATGGCTATCAGGAGGTCGTCAATTTCGCTTTCGTTGAAGAAGCGTGGGAATCCGATTTTGCGGCAAATGAATCGCCAATCCGCCTGGCCAATCCGATTGCCAGCCAGATGAGCGTGATGCGCTCGACCTTGATTGGCGGCCTGGTCGCCAACGTCACTACCAATCTCAAGCGCAAGCAAAACCGGGTTCGCGTTTTCGAAACCGGCCGATGCTTCTTCCGTGACAGCGCAGGCTTGCCCGTCGCCGGCTTCAGACAACCCTGGAAACTCGCCGCTCTGGCGTATGGCAACGCCCTGCCCGAACAGTGGGGAAGCGCTTCGCGCACTGTTGATTTTTTCGATATCAAGGGCGAAGTTGAACAGTTGCTCGCGCCAGCCATAGCCCGCTTCGAGAAGTTGGTCCACCCGGCCCTGCATCCCGGGCGAAGCGCGCTGGTGACGGTGGATGGACAGACGATCGGCCTGCTCGGTGAATTGCATCCGCAATGGCTCCAGAAGTACGACCTGCCGCTGGCACCGGTTGTCTTCGAGCTTGATCTGGACGCCCTGAAACGTGCCCGCTTGCCAAACTATTCAGAAGTTTCCCGCCAACCATCGGCCATCCGCGACCTCGCCATTGTGGTTGACCAGGATTTGGAATTGCAACGGCTTCTGGACGGTATCCAGGCCAATCGACCAGCCATCATCCAGGACATCAAATTGTTTGATGTATACACCGGAAAAGGAATAGGTTCCGGGAAAAAAAGTCTTGCATTCCGTATAGTTATGCAAGATACTCAAAGGACTTTGCAAGACGCTGAAGTTGACGCCGCTGTACAACAACTGGTCGAATATTTACAACAGGCCTTCGCGGTACAGCTTCGCGCCTGACGGGGAAAAACATGACGCTTACCAAAGCAGAACTCTCAGATTTACTGTTCGAAAAAGTCGGCCTCAACAAACGCGAGGCCAAGGATATGGTTGAAGCCTTTTTCGAAGAGATTCGTAACACGCTTGAGCGTGGTGACGGCGTAAAACTCTCGGGATTTGGCAACTTCCAGTTGCGCGACAAGCCTCAGCGCCCCGGTCGCAATCCGAAAACCGGCGAGGAAATTCCGATTACTGCACGGCGTGTCGTAACTTTCCATGCCAGTCAGAAGTTGAAGGGCGAAGTAGAGCTTTCCTACGATGGAAACCAGTCTTAAAAACGCCAGCAAGGAGTCTTTGCCGCCCATCCCGGCCAAACGCTACTTCACCATTGGCGAGGTCAGCGAACTCTGCGGTGTGAAGCCGCATGTCCTGCGTTATTGGGAACAGGAATTCACCCAGCTCAAACCGGTCAAGCGCCGTGGCAACCGCCGTTATTACCAGCATCATGAAGTCCTGCTGGTGCGCCGTATCCGTGAGTTACTCTACAGCCAGGGGTTCACAATCAGCGGCGCACGCAATCGTCTGGATGATGCGATTGCCGATAGAAAACCGTCCGTTTTTACGCCCGAAATGCTTCGCGGAGAACTGCTCAGCATCGCAGAAATGCTCCGAATCTAAGTCAAGCCAATGAGATATGGGTTATAATCTCAAGCTGTCGGGGAGTAGCGCAGCCTGGTAGCGCACTTGCATGGGGTGCAAGGGGTCGCGAGTTCGAATCCCGCCGCCCCGACCAATAGATTCAAGGACTTACGGCCACTTTCGGGTGGTCGTAATCTTTTCTAGCTCCACGCAAGCAGCACCGGTCGATTACAGTGCTACGGCACATCCCGTCGCGCGTGACCCACATAGAGCTGGCGTGGGCGACCGATTTTCTGATCTGAACCGGTAATCATTTCTTCCCACTGCACCACCCAGCCCACCGTGTGGCCCAGCGCAACAATGCAGGGGAACATCGAAGGCGGTATGCCGATCGCCTTTTGCACGATACCCGAGTAATAATAAACATTCGGGAAGAGTTTCCGTTCAATGAAATAATCGTCTTCCAGTGCGATTCTTTCCAACTCCTGGGCCAGCGTGAACAGACGGTCATTCTCAATCCCGCGCGCCCGCAAAACGGTGGTGCAAAGCTGGCGCATTATCTTGGCACGCGGATCCGCGCTGTTGACAATTCGATGGCCAAAGCCTTTCAGCGTGAAGCTGTCATTCTTGTCCTTGGCTCGTTTGATGTACTCGGGAATGCGCGACACATCGCCAATCTCTTCGAGCATTTTGAGACAGACTTCGTTGGCGCCCCCGTGTGCCGGACCCCAGAAACACCCGATTGCCGCTGAAATACAGGCATAGGGGTTGGCTCCAGAGGAACCCGCAAGACGAGCGGTGGACGTCGATGCGTTCTGCTCGTGATCGGCATGCAGCAGGAAGATCGTATCGAGCGCACGGACGATGACCGGATCCGGCTCGTAGCTCTCGCACGGATTACCGAACATCATGTGCAGGAAGTTGGCGGTATAACCCAGATCATCGCGCGGGAACATGAAGGGTTCGCCAATCGAATACTTGTAGGCCAAAGCAACAATCGTCGGCATTTTGGCGACCAGCCGATTGAAGCGGATATTTCGATGCTCGGGATTGGAAGAATCCGCTGCTTGATCATAAAACGCCGACAGTGCTCCGACAACCCCGACCATAATCGCCATCGGGTGCGCGTCACGACGAAAACCCTGGTAGAACTTGACAATCTGTTCGTGGAGCATGGTGAGCCCCTTGATGACCCCTTCGAACTCTTCCTTTTCTCTGGCATTGGGCAATTCGCCGTGTTTAAGCAGATAGGCCACTTCGAGAAAGGTACAGTGCTCCGCAAGCTGTTCGATGGGATAGCCACGATACAGTAACTCGCCGTTGTCACCGCCAATGAAGGTAATTTTGGATTCGCAACTGGCCGTCGACGAAAAGCCTGCGTCATAGGCGAAAAGGCCTGTCTTTGCAGTAAGCGCACGGATGTCAATCACGTCGTTGCCGTGCGTTCCACTCAGGATCGGATATTCGGTGGTTTTCCCATCGATTGTAAGCTTTGCAGTTCGCGGCGTAGCCATGAAGCGATCCTCTCACAGTCAGAATTGCTGTTTTACATTCAGGCACTCAGACTGTCATTCTATAGCAATCGTTCAACGCGAAGCCGGTCGACACCAAAACAACCCCGGCGTCTGCCGCTATTCGCCGTAGTTGCCACGCCAGACATCCAGTTCAAATCGGCTACCCGTGAGAGAATGTGGCAGTCGTGCTTTCCGACCGCTATACTGGTTTAGGAGGTACGTGCTATGGAATATAATGTCGACCCCGGCCATCCACAGAAGTCGCGCTCCTCGGGAAGAATCACGATGGATAGCCTGACAGCAACCTTAGAGTGGTTCAAGAAAGAACACCACGGCAAGACTTGGGAAAGCCTGACCAACGAACGCGAAGCCAATCTGGCAGCGATCGATGCGGCATACAAAGTGAGCCAGAGCGAAGACGATCTTCTGGAACTCGGACACAGTTGAGCAGGCGCCAATCTGTCAGGTACGAATAAAGCACCCCGCCGCAAGCAGCGGGGTATTAACTGCGCTCTTCAATCCGCTGGCTTTCAGCCAGCCTACGCCCCAAGGAGCGGGGAATTGAACCCGCAGAGATTTAATTCACCAGTCTGCGCAGTGTTTCGCACTGTCCCTGCGGGTTGATGAATTAGCTAATCGTTCTCGGAGAATACGGCTTCGCGTTTCTTGCGGATCGCCGGAGCGACGATGACCACCAGCAGTCCGGCGGCGATCAGCAGCATCACCAGCGACAGCGGTCGGGTGGCGAAAACGGTGAAATCGCGGCGCGAGAGCACCAGGGCGCGGCGCAGATTCTCCTCAAGCAGCGGGCCGAGAATGTAGCCGAGCAGTAAGGGTGCCGGTTCGCAACCGAGCTTGACGAAGATGTAGCCGAGGAATCCGAACACCAGCGCCACCCAGACGTCAAACATTGATGCATTTTCAGGGCATCAATGTTCAGTTTTTGGCGTATGGCTATGTGGCGCGAGTGGCATCAACCTGTCGGCAACGGCGATACCTATCGCCGAAAGGACAAAAACCACATGGATAATGGTTTGCCACATGACGCCGGCTTCGGTGAACTGAGAATGTTCAGACCCGAGTGCGCCTACCGCGATAAATGTTTTCAGCAAATGAATCGAGCTGATACCAATGATGGCCATGGCCAATTTGACTTTCAGCACCGAGGCATTGACATGACTCAGCCATTCCGGTGCATCGGGATGCCCTTGCAGATTCAGGCGTGACACGAAAGTTTCATAGCCCCCGACGATGACCATCACCAGCAAATTTGAAATCATCACCACGTCAATCAGGCCCAACACAGCCAGCATGATCAGTTGTTCACTCAGATTGGTCGCGCCGGCGATCAAATGAAACAATTCTTTGATGAAGAGAATGACGTACACAACCTGGGCCAGAATCAGGCCCAGATACAAAGGGAGCTGCATCCAGCGTGAGCTGAATATCACCCAGGATAGCGGGTGTAGTTTGGGGGCGGTTGTGGGATGCAC
>CAIVZW010000339.1 GCA_903910495.1 uncultured beta proteobacterium | reverse complement strand
GCATTATTTTTCAGTCAAACAAACGCCGCAAGCGGCGGGGAATTAGACCCGAAGAGATTAATCGTGGGCCCCGAATGTTTCGCGAATGTTTCGTTGAACTGGTTGTCCGCGTTATGCGAAAGAGCTTACCTACCGCAACACTGCGACCATCACTCCTGTTTCCAACTGTACGACCTGAAAAGAAAATGAACGAGTCTGAACCTGTTGCCCGTCAAGAAAAAGAGCGGTCTGAACGGGATAGTAACCTTGGGGTACTCCTGCTGGTAAGCTCAGATTGAATTTGGTCGTATATTCCCCAGTTCCGCCACCTTCATTGGCTTGTTTTTTCGCCTGCGCAATACTCTTCCCGTCGTGAAGAACTACCAACTGCTCTTCGACAACAGGCTGACTTTTCTTATTGGTGCCTTCAACAATAGTTATCTGGGAACGAATCACCATCGGGTTTCCAACATTGAGTGTGGCAGACGGATCAGGAGCCACGTTGTAGCTGACAACGCTCGTTTCTGAGGGGAGACTGCCGTTGTTGGCTACCTTATACGCAGTATTTACTTGTTCCGCCGTCTTTGTTTGTTGGGTTTGATAATTCCACGCCAGGCAAGAAAGCCCGCCAAGTGCCCCACCGATCGCGGCTCCTGCGTTTCTATTATTTTTACCGCCTATGAGAGCTCCGAGCAATGCCCCTACCAAAGCCATCGCCGCAGGGTTACACCCTCCGGAAACTTCGCTAACTCCGTTAACGGTTCGTGTCGTCGCGCAACCAGGAATTATTAACGCAACAGACATAACCAAGATCATTGAATTTCGCAACTGTCTCTTAAGGATCAATTTGCCGTTCATTTTTTCACCCTTTTCACCTGATTTAGTTAACGGTTGCGCTTTCAAGCGCCTTTTTTTGACCTGCAAATGCGTTCTCTCTAAGAGTGACAGCCCTTTGATCGTTTTCAACGATTCGTAGAGCAGCGTTAGCATTGGCAATTGCACACTCAAATTTTTTCACCCGATAACAAGAATCGCCTTCATCCAAAATCGATGAAATAATTTCTGCCTTCTTTTGCTTTTCAGCAAGTTCAGTGTTAACTGGATTTGGCTTCGGTAATGCAGATGAGGCTGTTTTGATCGGAACCGGAGGGGTAACGGGTGCAATATTTTTTGGAGTAACAACTGAAGACGGTTGGCTCTCTACAAGCTTCGTTTTTGAGTTACTCACACCAACAGGGGTCGTTCGACTTGGCTTGGACAACGCGGTTTCCAGATCTGATACGACTGGAGTTGGTGCTCTCGGCGCTGTAACCGAAGCCCCCCCGCCACCCAAGGCTATCTTGTTACCTTGCTGCGTCATCCAAACAACCCCAAAAGCGCCAATGGCCGCAATGCCCCCGACCAATGCCCACTTCAGGCCCACGCCAGGGCGCACCGCATCCCCACTGTTTGACGACTTTGGCTGACCCAAAGGTACTGAAGGTATCGACGGGATCGGACGTGAACCGCTGGTGCGCGGCCTGGCGCCGGGATCATGGCCATCAATGGCCTCAATCAATTGTTCCGCTGTGCGGTAACGGTCATTGGGGTCTTTGGCCAGCATCCGGTCAATCAGGGGCTGGTGGCCGGACAGAGCGGAGGCAGTACAGGTACCGGCTCGGTGATATGCTTTATTCCGATAGCAAACGTCTCATCGGCATCATAGGGCACCGTTCCGGTCAGCATCTCGTACAAAACGATACCCAGGGCGTAAAGGTCTGCCCGCCCATCAACCTCTTTGCCCCGCGCTTGCTCAGGACTCATGTAGTGCGGCGTGCCTATACTCATCCCCATCCCGGTCATCTGGGTTCCGCCACCAGCAGTGCGGGCGATTCCGAAATCGGTCAGCACTGCCACGCCGTTTTCGCGAAAGAGAATATTTTCTGGTTTGACATCTCGATGCACGAAGCCATTCGTGTGGGCGTAGCCCAAGGCAGTGGCCATCTCGCGAATAACCCTGAATGCCTTGTCTGGAGCAATCGGCCCGCGCCGTATGCATTCTTTCAGATCGCCACCACCGATATACTCTAAGGCTAGATAATGGGTGTGCTCATGAACCCCAACATCATATATACCGACGATGTGCGGGTGGCTCAACAACGCAATGGTCCGTGCTTCCTTGATGAAACGCTCGGAGAATGTGCGATCGGCTGCCAGGGCCGCTGACATCACCTTGAGCGCCACCGGTCGACCCAGCGATTCCTGTACCGCCAGATACACCGTCGCCATGCCGCCGTGGCCAATTTCTCGTTCGATGTGGTATCCGGGGATATTCATAGGACTATTGTATGTGCACGTTGGAAGTAAGGGTAAAGGTTCTAAAACTAAAAAAGCGTCTTGGCAAGACGAAAGCCGTAGTCACCGCCACGATAGACGGCGGCATTCCCGCTGCGAAGCGCGGAAAGCGCGGCCCGCACGTTCCTGAAATTTACGTTTTCCATGGCCACCCCGACAATGTCCCATGAGCCACCGCGCACAACCCGGAGGGAGCAGTTGCCAATGGCCCACGCACTACCATCGCCTGGCGCACCGCTGTAACTGGCATTCCAGCAGTCCTGCGTCCATTCCCAGACGTTGCCGCTCATGTCGTACAGGCCCCAGGCATTGGCCTGCTTTCCTGCCACTGCATGAGTTGTTGCGCTGCTGTTGCGGGTGTGCCAAGCAACGCTGTCGACGTCGTCACTGCCACAATTGGTGTGCGTGACACCCGCCCGACAGGCATATTCCCATTCGGCCTCACTCGGTAAGCGATAGGTCTGGCCGGTCTTCTGGCTGATCCTGCGAACGTAATCCTGTGCGTCGTTCCAGCTCACCTGTTCTACCGGGCAATTGTCGCCGCAGGCTGTGAATCGGCTTGGGTTGTTGCCCATGATGGCTCGCCATTGCCCTTGCGTGACTTCGCTCTGGCCGATAGCAAATGCTTTGCCAATCATCGCGCGGTGCACTGGCTTTGCGTCACTGTTCCCGCTGTTCGACCCCATCTCGAAACTACCGGCCGGAATAACAACCATCGGCGGGCAATCGGAGCAGTCCTTGAATACTTTACCCGGGCGTAATTCGCCTTCCCCCGGAACTACAGATAGTCCGACTGATTGCTTTGCCTCTGGCAGCAGCTTAAGTCTCTTATCGGCTGTATCCGAACCCATTGTGCTTGCCCGTTCAAGCCATTTTCGCCCTTCGATTTCATTCTTCACTGCACCAATTCCATCCAGGTAGGCAATCCCGACTTGCTCAATAGCTGTAACGTGATTGTGGCTTGCTGCCATTCGAAACAACTCAAAGGCCCTCGCCGGATCTTTTGCAACTCCGAGTCCGTATAGATATATAACGCCCAGCCCAGTTCGAGCGTAAGCAGACCCTTGATCTGAGAACCGTTCAAGTTTCTCTTTAGCACTAGTCAAATACCGTGTTGCCTCTGGCGTCAGTTTCTTCTCGCGAGCTAATATAGCAGCCGCCAAAACGAATTCCGCATCTGGACGTAACCCGCTATCTGCCGGCTTTTGCAGTAATCGAATCGCTTCGTTCGGGTTCTTTTCCAATCCGATTTGACCATTGAGATAGCCACTGGCTAACCCTACGCTAGCGTCAAACCCTCCCATATCGGCAGCACGCCTTAGCAGATCCAATGCACGTCGTTCGTCCTTTGCCACAACGTATCCGTGCGTATAGGCGAACGCCAAAGCCGCCATAGCCTCGGGCTCCCCTTTCTCAACAGCTTCTTCCACCAATTTCACTGCCTCCGGCAAATTCACTGGAAGCCCACCAATGCCACGACGATTCGCATCAGCAAGCAGCACAAGCGCTATGCGCTGCTCTTTCATTGACGAACGTGCAAGAGCCACAGCTTCAATGAACTTGCCTTGCTGCAAGTAAATTCTCGCCAATTGAGCCTGTATACGTGTGTCCTTAGGGTTGCTCTTATGAGCGGAAATACATGGAACAAGAGCTTTATCCATGTCGATGAAACCGAAAAATGCTTTCTTGATACCTTTTTCAGGGACATCTTCAAACGACGCAAACTGCTCACAAAGTTGAACGTTTCCGCTGACACCACTTCGGTCTTGTAGCTGCCGATTGTCAGTTTGGACATTTTTCACAGGTGGCACACTTGCGGCCCCCTGAAACTTTGCACCGCTCGTATTTTCTAGCTGACCGATCCGCCGCCGTGCCTAGATGAGGTACTTGCCCTTTGGGT
>CAIVZW010000338.1 GCA_903910495.1 uncultured beta proteobacterium | reverse complement strand
TCGCTCACTGCTGAGACGCATGCCAAGCGCCAGTTGCAAGGCCAGGACAGTCCCGAGCGTGGCGATCTGCAGACTGTGCAGGAGGAAGAAACCACCGGTGATCACGCCCATGAGGTTAAGGATGGCCAGGCCGACGCCGGTCATGGTGATCAGGTTGGCCATGAACATCATTCCACTACCAACAACCTTGCGTCGCCAGAGCCGCGTCGCCAGCCAGGTGCCGATCAGGGTCATCAGCAGCATGAGGTTCATGCTCAGGGACATGGCTTGCGTGAAATAGCCGAGCGGTAGCGAAACCATCGCCAACAGCAGGAGCCAAAAACCAGCTTCGTAAAGCCAGAACAGGAAGCCTTGTGAGCGCTCGATCATGAATAGGCGCCGGTAAAACGCAGTGCCAAAGGCCATGGCATAGAACGCGCCAACGCGAACCATGAGCACGTTGACGGCTGGCCATTCGGGCGCCAGGAATTGCTGCATCAAGCCCGAAATGCCCGCAAAATTGACCGTGAGGCTGGCCAGGTAGGCGATGAACCAGAGCGTGAGACGATCACGTAGCCAGAACCAGTTATTGATATTGAACAGCAGCGCCGTCAAGAAAATGGCAAGAACAGCCATCAATAACCCCAGTTCGAGCGAGCTGCGGACGAAGAAGGACTCCGGCGGCCAAAGGCGCAGCAGAATGAGGGAGGATGAGTTGGTGGCCAGCCGCAGGTAATAGGTGCGCGGCGTGGCATCGGCATGGTGCAGCTTGAAGACAAAACTGCGGTAGTCGACTTCGCGCGCAGCGAAGGGCAAAACGGCGCCAGCGCGACGTTCGATGAAGTTGCCGGGATCGGCTGGGTCTGCCTCGTAAAGGCGCAGGTCATCAAGGTAGGGCGGCAGGATGTCAAGCCACCATTCACCGGCCGGGGCCGTTACCTTGAAGCGCAGCCAATGTACGCTGCGCGTGTAGCCGGCAGCGAAAGTGCCGCCGGGCAAGGGCGTGAAGTTGCTGGCGGCGGCGATGCCCTGGATGCTTTCCGTGCCGGTCTTGTCTTCGAGCACGGCCAGGCCGCTCAACTGAGGCAATACAACTGCCGCAGACGACGGGGCTGCCAATGCCCAGAACAGGCAGATCAGAAGGTATCGGGCGCAACGCAGATAGACCATGTTGTTAGTTTATATGGAATTGCCGGCATCGACCGAGCTAACTCTGCTGATTATCAACTGGCACTTGACGCGGCCGGCAAAGGCATGGCGAACGGCATGCCGCAGCTCGAGAAGACGTATCATGCTGCTACAATATCGACCTGAGGCGGCTGCGCGTCGGACTTGAATCCGCCGCGCCCCAGCCAATATTTTTCATTAGGAGCTAGCCATGATCGTCTTGATCACAGGAGCAAGTGCAGGCTTTGGCGAGGCCATGACGCGCAAGTTCGTCCGCCATGGGCACCGGGTGATTGCCACGGCCAGACGTGCCGAAAAACTTGCCCGTCTGCATCAGGAACTGGGCGCGGATTTATTGCCGCTGACCCTGGATGTCACCGACAAGGCGTCCATCCTGCAGGTTCTTGCCGGATTGCCAGCGGACTGGAAACCGATTGACGTGCTGATCAACAATGCCGGTCTGGCACTGGGCCTTGAGCCTGCACATCGGGCTTCTCTCGATGAGTGGGAAACCATGATAGAAACCAATGTCAAGGGACTGGTGGCGATGACGCACGCCATCCTGCCCGACATGGTGGCGCGCAACAGCGGCATGATCATCAATCTGGGTTCGGTCGCCGGGGCAACGCCGATGCCGGGCGCCAATGTGTATGGTGCAACCAAGGCCTTTGTTGACCAATTCACCCGAAACCTGCGTGCCGACATGGCCGGTACGGGCGTACGGACAAGCAATATTGCCCCGGGCTTGTGCGGCGGTACCGAGTTCTCGAATGTGCGTTTTCGCGGCGACGATGCAGCGGCAGCAAAAATTTACGCGGGCACGGATCCGCTGACGGCGGAGGACATTGCCGAAGCGGCTTACTGGGTTGCCACCCTGCCGCCGCATGTCAATATCAACTTCATGGAAATGATGCCAAGCTGTCAGGGTTACGGTGCATTGAATATCAAACGAAATCTGCCGGCATAGACCATTCAATCGCAGACCACGGGGCAATCGTAGACGCTACGTTTGTCCGTCGCATCCGGCAGCAGAGCGGCGCATGAACGCCAAATTCCCGACATGATCGCCCCGTGACCCAGACCAATCCCCCTGCCAGACGCCTGCCCAGTTCCATCCGGGCTCTCGGTCACCGCAATTTTCGTTTCTACTTCCTCGGTCAGGCGGTGTCGGTGATCGGCTCCTGGATCCAGCAGGTGGCCATGTCCTGGCTGGTCTATCGACTTACCGGCTCGGCTGCCCTGCTTGGAATCACTGCGTTCTGCGCCCTCGTTCCGCAACTGCTGATCGCACCGCTGGCTGGGGCATGGATCGACAAGCAGGACAAGAAAAAATGGCTGATCGGCGTGCAGGGGGCTCTGGCGGTACAGGGATTCATCCTGGCGACCCTCACCTGGACGGGCTTGATCGGCACTGGCTTCCTCATCGTCATGTCGCTGACACTGGGCCTGCTCAACAGCTTTGACACGCCGCTGCGCCAGGCCCTGATCAGCAGTTTTGTCGGCCGGAGGGAAGACCTGAGCAACGCCCTGGCGCTGAATGCCATGCTCTTCAACATCGGACGCTCTATCGGGCCACCGATTGCCGGCTTGCTGGTGGGGCTGACCTCCGAGGCCACCTGCTTTGCCATCAACGGCTGCTCCTTCCTGGCGCTGATGATCGGCCTCGTGCTCATCAAGAGTACGGCTCCACCCAAGGCTACGGGATCGATGCGCGAGGTGTTCCGCGAGGGGGTGCATTATGCCTGGCATACCTGGCCGGTACGTACGCTCATTCTGACCCTCATCGCCCTCAACCTCACCGCTTCCGCCTACGCCGTACTGCTGCCGGTGTTTGCCCGCGATGTCTTTGCCGGCGACGCCACGACCCTCGGCTGGCTATGGGGAGCGGCCGGGTGGGGATCTATTGCCTCAACCGTCGTCCTGGCTACACGCAAGTCAGATCGTGACATCGTCACCGCTCTGGTTGCCGGCGTCGTCATCAGTGCCACCTCGGTCATTCTCTTTGCCCTGAGCAGCACCTTGCCTTTGGCCATGGCTGCCATGGCCGGGGTGGGTTCCGGAATTTCGGTATGCAATGTCGGCATCAACATGCTGTTGCAGAGCATGGCCCCGGAGCACTTGCGCGGGCGCGTCGTATCCTTCTTCACCTCTGCCCGCTTCGGTTTCGACGCGCTTGGCGGCCTGCTCGCCGGATTTCTCGCCAGCGTGCTGGGGGCTGGGCACACCTTGCTGGTTGAAGGCAGTGTGTTGCTGATCTTCGTCGCGTTTCTGCTGACGCGGCGCGCGCGTCTGCTGGCCGCCGTTATCGAAAGTCACAGGCATCGAGAGGGGTAGGCGGGCAAATGCCATTAACACAGATTGTTCATCAGCGTTGTGGGTCGGCTCTGCACCCCAAGGGTGTTTCCTGCGGGGCACATTTCCTTCGGTCAGGCTTCAGCCCGACAGGAACCAGAGACACGGAGACACGTCGGCCTGAAGGGCGACCCACAAGGGTTCGCACCCTAATTAAATCCGGATGCTGTTTGTTTTTTTCAGAGACGCTCAGGCGTTGAACCGATAATATAGAAGAATGATTACCCGATTGCATGGTCTTGCCGGACAGACGTTGCTTGAAGTCATTCGTGATTCAAGCCATGAATTGCGTGCGCCCTGCGCCGGGCGTGGCACCTGCGGCAAATGCCGTGTCCTGGTCCGCAGCACACCCGATAGCGTGCTTCTGGATAGCCATTCGTCAATCGAACTCGAACAGCTCTCGTCAGGCGAGGCAGCACGCGGCGTCCGGCTGGCCTGCCTGGCACGCTTCCGGCAGACGGGCGAAGTGGCTGTTGAACTGGGCGATGACGGCATCGCCATTCCGATT
>CAIVZW010000337.1 GCA_903910495.1 uncultured beta proteobacterium | reverse complement strand
GCCTTCTTCATTCTCATCATTTTTCGGTCTTGTTTCCTGATTCATAATGACGCTCCTTGACAACGTTGGGAAAATAGCTCGTGATACTTCAGACGATGCCTGACGAGGTGCTCTCCTCGATTATTATTGGGTTCGTTTGGGCAACTTCATTTCACAACACTGCGGACTGACGACGAACTCGGCTTCGGTTCTGGCGCGGATGTCCTCCAGCGTCACGCCGGGTGCGATCTCGGCAAGCACAAGCTGGCCATCGATGAAGCGAAACACAGCGAGTTCGGTAACGATGGAACGCACCTTTCGGGCGGCCGTCAGCGGCAAGCTGCAACGCTTGAGAATCTTCGCGCCACCATCCTTGGTGGCGTGTTCCATGGCGACGATCACATTCTTGGCGCCGGTGACCAGATCCATGGCGCCGCCCATGCCGGGCACCATCTTGCCGGGAACCATCCAGTTGGCCAGGTTGCCTTCCTGATCGACCTGCAAGCCGCCAAGCACCGTCACATCGACGTGACCGCCGCGAATGATGGCAAACGACATGGCGCTGTCGAAGAATGCGGTTCCGGGAACCATGCCGCAGGGCTTTCCACCCGCATTGACCAGATTGGGGATGGGTTCACCAAGAAGCGGGCCAAGGCCGAGAAATCCGTTTTCGGATTGCAGGGTGATGTGCACGTCTTCCGGCAGATAGTCGGGAATCAGCGTCGGAAGACCTATTCCAAGGTTGACCACGTCTCCGTTTTTCATCTCCTGAGCCACACGACAGGCAATCAGATTCTTGGCATCCATTTCATTTCTCCCCGCAAAGGATGAGGGCATTGACCAGAATTCCCGGCGTCATGACCAGCTCCGGATCGATTTCACCGGGTTTCACGATTTCGTCGGCTTCGGCGACGACATAGTCGGCAGCCAGCGCCATCAGCGGATTGAAATTGCGCGCCGCGCGCTGGTAGGTCAGGTTGCCCTTTTCATCGGCGCGGTAGGCCTTGAGAATGGCCATGTCTGCACGAATCGGACGTTCGACCAGATACTCGATGCCATCGTAACTGAGCTTTGTCTTGCCTTCCTCAACGATGGTACCGACACCGGTCGGCGTCAGTACGCCGCCGAGGCCGGCGCCGCCGCAACGGATGCGTTCGGCCAGCGTGCCCTGCGGCACCAGTTCGACTTCAATTTCGCCGGCAATCATCTGGCGGCCGGTTTCCGGATTGGTGCCGATGTGCGAGGCAATGACTTTCCGGACACGCCGGTTGGCGATCAGAATGCCGATACCGCAATCGGGAGTGGCCGTATCGTTACCGATAATGGTCAGATCCTTGACACCCGAATCGAGCAGTTCGCGGACGATGCCATCGGGCGTTCCGGCGGCCATGAAACCGCCAAAAAGAATGCTCATGCCGTCTTTGAATCGCGGTCGCAATTCAGCGTAGCTGATCCGCTTGCAGGGGGTACTCATGTGTATTGCTCCTCGTAGTGTAATGCAATCGGAGACAGCGTACGCAGGATGCATGCCTGCACGGAACAGGTCTGAAAAAACACTACTCGGTGTTCAACCCAGATTGTCCATTAGCCCCAAACCCGTTCGCCCTGAGCCTGTCGAAGGGCCGTTCATGGTTCGACGCCCCGCAGGAAGTGCTCCTGGGGGACAAGCTCACCACGAACGGTTTTGTTCCCTAAATTTCACCCAATGGACAATCTGGGTTTAGTGTTCAAATCAAGCACGGCGAATCGAGGAAAAATGAAAAATCCGGGCGACAGGTGCGCAATTTTATTCACAGTGAACGACAGAATCTGCGCACTCCCCGTCGTCGAGGTTGAACTCGTGCAGCTTGTAAAGCAGGGCGCGCCGGCTGATGCCCAGTTCGGTTGCCGTGCGTGAACGGTTACCCTGGTTTTTTTCCAGGGCCTGGATGATGATTCTGGCCTCGAAGCCACGCACCAGTTCCTTCAGCGACTTCTGACCGGACGGCTCGCCCGGCGGTGCCTGACGGGTGGCCTCGACAATGGGCAAGGGCAGGTCTTCGGCAAAAACCGTGCTGCCGGTACTCATGACCACCGCGCGTTCAACGGCGTTGGACAACTCGCGCACATTGCCCGGCCAGGTATAGCGCTGCAGTATGGCCAGCGCATGGTCGTCGAAACCGTCGATTTCGCGCCCGTGTTCGGCCGTGAACTTGCGCAGGAAATGGGCGGCCAGCAGCGGGATGTCGGCAGGTCGCTGGCGCAGCGGCGGCACCTGCAGATTGACGACGCTGAGCCGGTAGTAGAGATCGCTGCGGAAGCTGCCGGCGGCGACCATCTCTTCCAGATTACGGTTGGTGGCGACGACCAGGCGGACATCGACGTGCAGGGTCTTGTCGCCGCCGACGCGTTCGAATTCGCGGTCCTGGATCACGCGCAGCAGCTTGACCTGGAGCGAGAGCGGCAGTTCGCCGATTTCGTCGAGGAACAGCGTGCCGCCGTCGGCATGTTCGAAACGGCCGGTACGACGGGCAACGGCACCGGTGAAGGCCCCCTTCTCGTGGCCGAAGAATTCGCTTTCGAGCAAGCCTTCGGGGATGGCGCCGCAATTGACCTTGACGAAGGCGCGCTGGGCACGCGGACTGTTGTAGTGCAGCGAGGTCGCCAGCAGCTCCTTGCCGACACCGCTTTCGCCATAGATGACGACGGTCGCGTTGAGTGCCGCGATGCGCGTAACCGAATCGCACAGGGCCTGCATCGCCGGATCGCTGGTAATGATGCGGTTGAAGCGATAGCTTTCCGACAGTTCGTGCTGCAGGACGCCAATCTCACGGCGCATTTCGCGCATCTGGTAGGCACGATTGACGAGCAGGCCGATTTCGGCGAGATCAAAAGGTTTGATGACGAAATCGAAAACGCCTTTCTTGATCGCCTGCACCGCCGTGTCCAGGTCGGCATAGGCGGTCATCAGGATGACGGCGGCGCCCGGGCGCAGTTCCAGCATGGCGCTCATGGCGTCAATGCCGGACAGGCCGGGCATGCGGATGTCCATCAGGACAATGTCCGGCGACGTGCTGCGAAAGAGCGTAAGGCCCTCCTCGCCATCGCGGGCGGTGACCGTCTGGAATCCCTCGCGCTCCAGTACGGCGGCCAGCATGCGGCGGATACTCTCGTCGTCATCAACAATCAGAATCTGGTAATCAGCTTTCATGCAGCTTTCTCTTCCGGATAGGCAAGCAGGACCAAAGTCACCGAAGTGCCCTGACCCTCAACGCTCTCGATTTCAATACGGCCGTGATGGCTCTCGATAATGCGCCGAGCAATTGCCATGCCCAGTCCGGTTCCAGTCGGCTTGGTCGAGAAGAAGGGATCGAAAATCCGGTCGCGGACGGTGGTAGAAATGCCGCAGCCGTTGTCGCTGACACAGAGACTGACGCCGCGCTCTCCATGCGCCGCCGTGACAATACGGATTTCGCCCTGTCCGGTGATGGACTGGATGGCATTGACGATGATGTTGAGCAATACCTGCTTGATCTGACCCCGATCAATCTCGACCTGCGGCAGTTGTTCGGCCAGTACCAGAACGAAGGCAATGCGGCGATTGCTGGCGCTGTCGCGTGCCAGCAGCAGGGTTTCCTCAACCAGCCGGTTGATGTCGGTCGGCGTGGTATTCAGGGGTTGTGAACGGACCAGGTCGAGGAGTTCGGAGACGATGCGATTCAGGCCATCGACCTCGCGGATAATGATATTGCCGTACTCCTGCCATTCTCCGGGTTCGGTCGAGCCTTGCAGATATTGAACAAAACCGCGGATGGACGTGAGCGGGGTGCGCAATTCATGGGCAATGCCGGCGGCCACTTCGCCGATGGCGGCCAACCGGTCGGCGCGCGCCACCTGCTGGCGCAGCGAGAAGGTCTCGCTGATGTCGCGAATCACCGCCACAACGCCCAGTTGATGCCCGCGGCCGTCGTAGAGCAGGCTGCTGCTGGCCAGGATATGCGGGGTCTGGTGTGGCAAGGGATAGTCGAGTTCGACCCCGCGATGCTCGCGCCCGGTTTGCAGGGTATCAACGAGAAAACTGGAAAAATTGGCCTCGGCCCGGAACAGGGTCAGATAGGGCTTGCCGACCACCTCGCTGGCCTGGCACTGAAACAGCTCGCAACCGGCAGGGTTGATGTAGGACACATTGTTTCCGGAGTCGACCGTAATCACGGCATCCGACAGGCTGTCGAGGATGTTGTGGTGCATCGACCGGGTTTCGAGCAGGGTCTGGGCCAGACTGTTGATCGCCTCGACGATTTCACCGATTTCGCCCTTGATCGGCGGAATCGGTTCGCGCAGGTCGAAACGCAGGCGCAGCAGTCCCTGCTTGATCTTCTCCATGCCGCTGGTCAGTTGCGCGATAACGAAAAGGACCACGGCGAGCGAGAGACCGAAGCCGACCAGGGTCATCGTATGCACGGCCAGACGCATGGCCCCGGCCTGCTGGTCGATGGCATCGACGAACTCGTTGGCCCAGATGTAGCCGACCACGCGCTCGTCTTCCCGGATCGGCAACATGGCGTTCATGATGTTGCCGCGCACCTGGCCGCCGCTGACCGTCTTCGCCGTGCCGCTGCTCATGACTTTCCAGCCCGGATGATCGGCGGGAATGGTCATACCCACCGTTCTGTCGTATTGCGCGCTGGGGCCGTAGGTAATGATGGCGTTGAGGCCAAGATGAAAATATCCGACGCCGACCTCCGGAAAAGCCTGGGCCACCTGGTCGGTATAAACGCGCAGGCGGCTGTTGAGAAAACGGATCTGCCCCTGGCGGTCGTCGGCAGCACCGGCATAATCAACCAGCAGG
>CAIVZW010000336.1 GCA_903910495.1 uncultured beta proteobacterium | reverse complement strand
TGCCGGACCAAGATCCGCTGCTGTTTCTGGAAGCCGCCTGGGAAACCGTTCGGCAGCGGGATCCGGTCACGGCCATGAGCTTGACGGACTTGGTGACGTACCTGCCCTGCGACTTAATGACCAAGGTGGACATCGCCTCGATGGCCCACGGCTTGGAGTGCCGGCAACCTTTCCTGGACTATCGGCTGGTCGAGTTTGCGGCGTCGTTGCCCATCGGCCTGAAATATCGTGCCGGCCGCGGGAAGCGATTGTTGCGAGCGGCCTTCGGCCATTTGTTGCCCAACGTCATTTGGACGCGGCGCAAGATGGGCTTTGGCGTGCCGTTGGAGCACTGGTTCCGCGACGAGCTTCGCGAGCTGACCCACGACGTGCTCCTGGGGACCGCGGCGGCCCAGCGCGGGATGTTTCGGCCGGAGGCTGTGCGGCAGTTGGTTGAGCAGCACGAACGCGGCGAAGTCAATCACTGCTATCGGCTGTGGTCGCTGCTGATTCTGGAACTGTGGATGCAAAGGTGGTGCAACGTGTGTGGCAAGTAATTCTGGCAAACGAATTCGCTGAGCGGGTAGGGTGTATCGAGCCAGCAAAAAATGTGGTGCATCGGCGCTCTTCCACGCCGACCAAAGCGACCGGTGATGCACGGTCACTTGCCGCTGGCGACGATGCACCAGATTCGCGGGCGAGCTAGATGGCACCCTACGCGAAAGCCGCGATTTCTAGCCGTGCCAGAGAAACTTGCCACACACGGTGCGACACGCCTCTTCAGTAAAACGGGCGAATTCCTTAAAATACAGGGTGACACACCGTGGAGGACGCATCATGCAGGAAACACTGGCGGTCATCCTGGCGGGCGGTCGCGGTGAGCGATTAGAGCCGCTGACTCGCGACCGAGCGAAGCCTGCGGTGCCGTTCGGCGGCAGCTTTCGCATCATCGATTTTACGCTGTCGAACTGTTTGAACAGCGGGCTCCGCAAAATGCTGGTGCTGACGCAGTTCAAGTCGATCAGCCTGAATCGCCACATCAACCTCGGCTGGCGCCGCTTCTTCTGTCCCGATCTGGGCGAGTTCATCGACGTGGTGCCGCCCCAGCAGCGGGTCTACGAGCAATGGTACCAGGGCACAGCCGATGCCGTGTATCAGAATATCTACACGATTGAAAAGGAACATCCGCGGGAGATCGTGATCCTGGCCGGCGACCATATTTACAAGATGAACTACCGCGACATGGTCGACTATCACCGGCAGCTGGATGCCGATCTCACGATTGGCGTATTGCCGGTGGCGTGTGAAGCCGGACGGCAATTCGGGGTCATGCAGATCAACGACCAGCGGCAGGTCGTTGGCTTTCAGGAGAAGCCGCGTGAGCCGCAGTCCGTTCCCGGCGATCCGGCACACTGCCTGGCCTCCATGGGCATCTACGTATTCAAGGCCCGCTTCCTGTTCGAGCAACTGCTGCGGGATGCCAACGTGCCGGACAGTTCCCATGACTTCGGCCGGGACATCATTCCGTCCATTATCCAGACGCACCGCGTGTTCGCCTTTCCCTTTCGAGGCAGCGGCCGCGTGGATTTC
>CAIVZW010000335.1 GCA_903910495.1 uncultured beta proteobacterium | reverse complement strand
CTGAACCCCCGGCGCGGTACAGCACGCAGAGGGTCATCCGGCTTTGGCGATGGTCGATGCTCAGTGATGACCCCCGGACACTTTGCCCTTGAAGACGTAGCGCGTACTACAGTAGGGGCATACGGCCTCGCCGCTATGCAGAACGTCAAGAAAGACACGCGGATGCTGGCACCACAGTGGCGCGGCGGGCGGCGGGCAGTGCAGCGGCAGGTCGTCAGCGGCTATTTCGATGGTGAATTTGTCGGCCATGTTGCTTTCCCGGTGGGCGTGGAGGTCAATGAGAAGTAGACGTGGATTGGTGTGCTTCGTGGCCCGCTTTCAGACGTAGCTGAGCCAATCCTCGTGTTCTGGCACACGGCCATTCACGCAGTCGAAGAACAGACTCTGCAGCCGGGTCGTGATCGGGCCACGCTGGCCGGCACCGATCCGGCGATTGTCGAGTTCGCGGATCGGGGTGATTTCAGCCGCCGTGCCGGTGAAGAAAGCTTCGTCGGCGCAATACACTTCGTCACGCGTGATGCGCTTCTCGATCACCGGGATGCCGAGCTCGCCAGCCAGCGCCAGGGTCGAAGCGCGGGTGATGCCCTCAAGACAGGAGGTCAGATCCGGTGTGAACAACTTGCCGCCCTTGACGATGAAAATGTTCTCGCCGGCGCCTTCGGCGACGTAGCCGTCAACGTCAAGCAGCAGGGCTTCGTCGTAACCATCGTTGGCCACTTCCTGGTGCGCCAGGATGGAGTTGGTGTAAGTGCCCACTGACTTGGAGCGGCACATGTTGATGTTGACGTGATGCCGCGTGAAAGACGAGGTCTTGATGCGGATGCCCTTCTCCATGCCCTCGGCGCCGAGGTAGGCGCCCCAGGGCCAGGCCGCTATGGCCACATGGACGGACAGGGTGCTGGCGGCGATGCCCATTGCTTCCGAACCATAGAAGACGATAGGGCGGACGTAGCAGGACTCAAGCTTGTTGGCGCGCACGACTTCCTTTTGCGCTGCAATCAGTGTGGCTTTGTCGTAGGGCATCTTCATCTGGAAGATGTGCGCCGAGTTGAACAGGCGGTCGGTGTGCTCTTCGAGACGGAAAATGGCGGTGCCCTTTTCGGCCTTGTAGGCGCGTATACCCTCGAAAACACCCATGCCGTAATGCAAGGTATGGGTCAGTACGTGGGTCGTTGCCTCGCGCCACGGCACCAGTTTGCCGTCGTGCCAGATGAATCCGTCGCGATCCGCCATGGACATGGTTTTCTCTCCGTTTGTCGCCGATTTAAAAGAGAAATTCTAGCCGATTTTGCTCTCCGGATGGCGGTAAAATAGACGACTTGCTCTATTCAGAAGCCCACAATGATCTGGAAACCCAATGTCACCGTCGCCGCCGTACTTGAGTGCGACGGTAAATTCCTGCTCGTCGAGGAAGAAACCGACGACGGAGTTCGTTTCAATCAGCCGGCCGGTCATCTCGAGTGCCGCGAGGCGCTGACCGATGCGGTGATCCGCGAAGCGCTGGAAGAAACGGGCTACAGCTTTGTCCCGAAGTATCTGGTCGGTATCTACAACTGGCGCAATGAAGCCAGGGATGTGACCTACCTGCGCTTTGCCTTTGCCGGCGAGATCACCGGCCATGACCCCGGGCGCAAGCTGGATCATGGCATCATTGCGGCACACTGGCTCACCCCGGACGAAATTCGCGCGCTGGAAACGCGCCACCGCAGTCCGCTGATTCTTCGCTGCATCGAGGACTGGCAGGCCGGGAAACATTATCCGCTTGAACTGATTACGCATTACTGATGAAGTGGCTGGCGTGCATCCTGCTGCTGTGTTCGCTTACGGCAGGGGCCGTGGAGCGCTTCTCCGTGTGTTACAACTACTCTTGTTACAGCACGGCGACGGTCTCTTTCAGCAAGCGCCAGCTGCATGAAGTGCGGGATCTGCTCGATGACGCGGTGAATGCCGCGCAGGAGCGCGCGCTGATCGCGCTGGCGATTGGCCGCCTGCTGGGCTGGGCAGGAAAACAGTCGCCGATTTCGGCGGACAAGGGCGGCAACTACGCCGATGACGGCGTGAACGGGAAGATGGATTGTATAGACCATTCCACGACGACAACGCTGTTGCTGAAGATGCTGGCGCGACGCGGGTGGTTGCACTGGCACCGGGTGCTGGATCCGGCGATGAGAACTCGCTTTCTGATATTTGACCACTGGACGGCGGTGATCGAAGAAGCGCCGCATGCGCCTTATCAGGATGAACATCCGTTCTCGCGCGTGCGCTATGCGGTGGATAGCTGGTTTAATGATAACGGCAAGCCGGCCGTGGTGATGCCGCTGGATCACTGGCTGGACTGGGAAGGACCCGATGCGGAGCAATGAGAAAACAGTTGTCGTCGGTTTGTCCGGCGGCGTTGATTCGTCCGTGGCGGCGCTGTTGCTGAAGGAGCAGGGCTGGAACGTCGTCGGCCTGTTCATGAAGAACTGGGAGGACGACGACAACGACGAGTATTGTTCGTCGCGTCAGGATCTGATCGACGTCATGAGCGTTGCCGACAGGATCGGCATCGACGTCGAGGTGGTGAACTTCGCAAAGGAATACCGGGAACGCGTGTTCTCGATTTTTCTCGAGGAATATCAATCCGGCCGCACGCCGAATCCTGACGTATTGTGCAACTCCGAGATCAAGTTTCGCGCCTTCCTCGATCATGCCTTGCAGATGGGCGCGGAAAAAATCGCTACCGGCCATTATGCCGGGGTACGCGAATTTGACGGCCGCTTCCAGTTGCTCAAGGCCGAAGACGGGACCAAGGATCAGAGTTATTTCCTGCATCGGCTTAACCAGCAGCAGCTTTCCCGGACCCTGTTTCCGCTGGCCGGTATCTACAAGCGCGATGTGCGCAGGATGGCCGAAGCGGCCGGGCTGCACGTGGCGGTAAAAAAGGATTCGACCGGCATCTGCTTCATCGGCGAGCGACCGTTCAAGGAATTCCTGATGCGCTATCTGCCGCCGAAGAAGGGCGAGATTCGCTGTCTCGACGATGATCGCGTTGTCGGCGAGCACGATGGACTGAGCTACCACACCATCGGTCAGCGCAAGGGCCTGCATGTCGGCGGAACGAAGAAATACGCCCGCGATGGCGAACACCAGGCCTGGTATGTGGCGCGCAAGGACATGGTCGGCAACGTGCTTTACGTCGTGCAGGGGCATGATCATCCCGCGCTGCTCACTGATCGGCTGGATGCCGGACAGTTGTCGTGGATCTCCGGCGAGAGACCGCGCCGGCACTGGGTCTATGCCGCCAAGACCCGCTACCGGCAGGCCGATGCCGCGTGCGAGATCGAAGCCTTCGACGCCGCGGGCTGCCGCGTCAATTTTGCCGAGCCGCAATGGGCGGTCACGCCCGGGCAGTCGGTGGTGATCTATGAGAGCCGGGTGTGTCTGGGCGGCGGGGTGATCGCTTGAGAATATTCAAAGCACTTTCGATACGGAGGGCACAGAGACACAGAGAACATAGAGAGATCAATATCGATTTCGAAAAAAAGGCTTTTCTCCGTGCACCCCGTGTCTCCGTGTGCTCTGTGTTGAAAGAGGTTCAATAAAATGCTGCCGAACCTGCCTTTGCGCGCCGTGTTCTGGAGCGTGGCCCTTGCCGCCCTCGGTTATCTCGGGCTGTCGCTGTGGGCCGGCTGGCGTGATGTGGTGGCGGCGGTCGTGCAGGTCGGGCCGCTAGTCCTCTTCGCCCTGCTGCTGCTCTCGCTGAGCAATTATCTGCTGCGCTTCCTGCGCTGGTCTCGTTACCTGGATTTGCTCGATACGCCGGTAGCCTGGCGCATCAATCTCGCTGTCTATTTTTCCGGCTTTGCACTGACCACCAGCCCCGGCAAGCTCGGCGAAATGCTGCGTTCGGTGCTGCTCAAGCCGCACGGCGTTCCGGCAGCCGCCAGCCTGGCCGCCTTTTTTGCCGAACGGGCCAGCGACCTGCTGGCCATCCTTATCCTCGCCGCAATCGGCCTGTGGGCCTACGCCCCGGCCCGGCCCGTGGTCGGGCTGGCGCTGGCTGCCGTCGCTGCTGCCCTGTTGCTGGTGCAGTGGACGGCGCTGATTGCCCGCATCGACCGCTGGGCGCTGGCCAGACCGCAGAAGTGGGCAAGGCTTGTGGTCAGACTGTGCGAGATTGTCCTGCATTTTCGCCGCTGCTTTTCCCTGCCGGCGATGTCCATGGGGCTGGCGCTTGGCGTTCTCGCCTGGTTTGCCGAAGGCTTCGGTTTCTGGTGGCTGCTCGCTGCGCTCGGGCATCCGTTACCGCTGCCAACGGCGGTATTCATCTACGCCTTTGCCATGCTGGTCGGCGGCCTTTCCTTTCTGCCCGGCGGCCTCGGCAGCAGCGAGGCGGTGATGATCGGGCTGCTGGCCTTGCACGGTTTCCCCGAAGCCGCCGCGGTAACGGCAACGCTGATCTGCCGCCTGGCGACGCTGTGGTTTGCCGTCGGGCTCGGTGCCGTTTTTCTGACAAGGCAGCACTGACATGACGCTGCGCTCATGGGGACAGTTGCCGGCAAGGCCTGCCGCCGAGGAACGCTGGTGGAGCGAGCGCTTTGCTTCGTTGCCGGTCATAGCCGGGACCATGCTCGCCTACGGCAACGGGCGCAGCTACGGCGATGTCGGCCTGAACAGTGGCGCGACGCTGCTGCATACGCGCGGGATGGATCGTTTCATCGCCTTCGATGAGGCCAATGGCGTGCTGAGCTGCGAAGCCGGCGTGCTGCTTTCCGAAATACTCGATATCTTCGTGCCGCGCGGCTGGTTCCTGCCGGTAACACCGGGGACCCGCTTCGTTACCGTCGGCGGCGCCATCGCCAACGACGTGCATAGCAAGAACCATCACCGTGCGGGAAGTTTCGGATGCCATGTGCGGCGCTTCGAGCTGCTGCGTTCCGACGCTTCGCGCCGCATCTGTTCGCCGCATGAGAATGCCGACTGGTTTGCGGCGACGATCGGCGGGTTGGGTCTGACCGGCCTGATCACCTGGGTCGAGTTGGCGTTGAAACGCATTCCCGGTGTCGGGATCGCGGTCGAAAACACCCGCTTTTGCGGGCTGGACGAGTTCTTCGCGCTCAATGCCGAGGCCGAAGCCAGGCACGAATACACGGTGGCGTGGATCGATTGTCTGGCGAACACGCCGCGCGGCATCTTCATGGCCGGTGATCATGCTGCAGGCAGCGGTTTGGCCATGACCGCGAAAAAAGTCTTGAGTTTTCCGCTGACACCGCCGCTCTCGCTGGTTAACGGCCTGACGTTGCGCACCTTCAATCAGGCCTACTACCATCGGCCTCTGCCGGCGCAGACGGTGATGCATTACGCGCCGTACTTCTACCCGCTCGATGGCCTTCTGCACTGGAACCGGCTTTACGGCCGGCAAGGCTTCTACCAGTACCAGTTTGTCCTGCCGCTGGCGGCGCGGGCG
>CAIVZW010000334.1 GCA_903910495.1 uncultured beta proteobacterium | reverse complement strand
GTCTTTGTGATCCTTATAAAGGCCTTCGGTAAAACCTCGGACAGGATAGGACGCAAATGCCAGCAGGCCGTTCGCCGAAATGGTGTAGCCATTATGCGGCTTGTTCCACACGGCGATGGTACCTATTGAACCACTGGCGCCCGGCTGGTTGAGAACAGAAACATTGGTTTTGAGCGCTCTGCCCATTTCTTCGGCAAGAGCTCGGGTGGTCAGGTCCGTACCACCACCAGGCGGGTAAGGAACAACAATCGAAATGTCCTGTGTTGGCCATTTTGCGGGTGCCTGAGCCATGCTCAGTTGCGGCCAAAGACATGCCAGGCCGAGGACGCTTGCTGCCGGGATACTCCAAATCATCTTCTTGCTCATTTAACACCTCCAGATGGAATAGTCATACGTTGGTACTACGGAACAACTCACCTTCCAAGGACGGAACTGCCTTCTGTTACGGAACACGGGAACAGTTGCTGAATTGCAGGGCGGTCAACTTGTTTTATGGAATCCAGTAATAAGGCCGCCGCGGCAACGGCCATCTGGTGTTCCGGGCGCTGGATGCAGGTCAGCCGGGGAAGCAGGACGCCGGCCCATTCCGGGGTGCCAATCACCACCAGCGAGAGATCATCCGGCCAGCGAATGCCAATATCCTGAAAATGCAACAAGGAGCCTTTTGCCGTTTCGTGATGGCCCAGAACGGCTGCCGTGACCTGCGCGTCAAGCAGCTTTACCGCCATGCGCCGACCAGCCGCTTCACTCATCTCGTCGATCAGCACGAGTTCCTGATCGGCGCTTACCCCATACTCGCGCAAGGCCGTGCGATAACCATCGACGCGCTCGCGCACATTCGGAATGGGCGAGTCCCACCCGGAGTAAGCGATGCGCCGATGGCCGGCTTCGAGCAGATGTTTGGTCGCCAGATAGCCGGAGTGGAAATTGTCGTGTCCGACAAAATTATGCAGCGAGTTGGACTCCGGAAACGAGCGCTCCAGAATCACATAGGGAATCCGGTGCTGTCGCAGCAAGCCGGTATTGCCTTCGAGGGACAGTGCCGGGGACAATATGCAGCCGTCAATGCGCTGAGCTACCAGGCGTTCCAGGATAATTTTCTCTTGGCCGGGATCTTCATCACTGTTGCACAGCGTCACCACGTAACCCTCCTGACGGGCGATCGAGACGATCTCAACGCACATGCGGGTAAAGAAGGTGTTGCCGAACTGGGCAACGACAACAGCCAGGATGCCCCTGCGTTTCCCTTTGATACTGCTGGCCGCCGCATTTTTTACGTAGCCGATTTCCGCCGCCGCCTGCAGAACGCGTTCACGAAGCTCGGGTCGCAGATAGCGTTCAGCATTACTGAACACATAAGATACCGTGGCGATGGACGTTCCGGCCTTTTTGGCCACATCCTTGATCGTAACGGATCTGCGGGGTTTCGAAGCACTGGTCATTGGCGACAGTTCCTGTATGTAAACGTTTTTCCGCATAAACAAACCGTGAGGAAACGTTTACATGCTTATTATTGGAAAACCGGATTCAATTGTCAACACTGTTGGCAAAGAACGCTCATGAAAAAAGGGCCGGCAGACGCCGACCCTTTTTGTATGGCTTGAAATAATCTCAGTTTTCGATGACCTTCTCGAAAAGTTTCTCCTGTTCAGCCATTTTCGCCTCCACCTTCTGATGACCTTTGATGGCGAGAATCAGCGAGGCCACGGCCAGGAGCATCAGCACCACGGCAATCGGCCGGCTGACCAGGATGGAAAAATCGCCGCCGGAAATCACCATGGCGCGACGCAGATTGGCTTCTGCCATCGGCCCCAGAATCAGGGCCAGCAGAATCGGCGACAGCGGGTAGTCGTAGCGCGCCATTACATACCCCAGAATACCGAAAGCGAGAGTGGTATATACATCAAAGACATTGGCGCGCATGGCAAAGGCCCCAACCGCAGACAGCACGAAGATCGATGGCGTCAGTATGGAGCGATCGACCATGATCACGCGGGCAAAGAACTGGATGCCGGCCATGCCGATGAACTGCATGGCGAACTGGGCCAGCATCATTGAGGCAAAGATCTGGTAAACAATGTCCATATGCTCTTTGTAGAGCATCGGCCCCGGCTGCATTCCCTGCATCACGAAGGCGCCAAGCAGCACGGCGGTGACCGCGTCACCGGGGACACCCAGCGACAGCAGGGGAATCATCGCACCGCCGGAGCAGGAGTTGTTGGCACATTCTGATGCGGCCAGGCCTTCGATCTCGCCGTGCCCGTAGCGTTCCGGATTCTTTGACGCACGCTTGGCTTCGCCGTAGGAGATAAACGCGGCAATATCGCCGCCGGCTCCCGGAATCGCGCCGATGACCGTACCGATGATGCTGGAGCGGCACAGTTCCTTGAAACAGTACTTGATGTCGGCCCAACTCGGCAGATACTGGTCCAGTTTGGCCTTGATCTGGATGAGCTGGTTGGATTTCTGCACTTCGTTGAAAACTTCCGACACGGCAAACAGGCCGATCAGGGTCGGGATGAAGGGTGGGCCTTCCATCATTTCAACCATGCCGAAGGTGAAGCGTGGATAACCGGAAATCGGATCAAAGCCTATCGTGCAAATGAGCAGGCCGAAGAAACCGGACATCAGGCCCTTGACCAGCGAACGGCCGGAAATCGAAATGATTACCGACAGGCCAAAGATCGCCAGCCCGAAATACTCGACCGGACCGAATTCCAGCGCAACACTGGAGACGAATGGTGAAGCGAAGGTCATGATCAGCGAACCAACCACCCCGCCGAAGAACGAGGCAAACAGCGCCATGGCCATGGCCCGTCCGGCTTCGCCGCGTTTGGCCATCGGGTAGCCTTCAAGCACCGTAGCCGCAGCCGCCGGCGTGCCCGGCGTGCGAATAAGGATGGCTGAAATGGCTCCGCCATACATCGCCCCGCAGTAGATCCCCATCAGCATCGACAGACCTTCCAGTGGCGGACGGCCAAAGGTCAGTGGCAAGAGCAGGGCGACACCCATGGTGGCCGTCAAACCCGGCAAGGCGCCAATGACTATGCCGGCCGTGGTACCGACACAGATCATGAACAGGATGGGTACGGTAAATACTGCACCGTAACTGGAAAGCATCAGGTCCCAATTGAATTCCATAGTCATACTTTCCTTACAGGATGTCAGCCAGAATGCCGGCCGGCATCGGCAGATTGAGCACTTTCTCGAAGATCAGCCAGACCGACAAAGCGACGAGCGGCGGAGCGATCGCCAATTGCAGCGGCTTGCGATTGCCCATCAGCAGCATCATGCAAGCCAGGAAGATGATCGCTGTTGGAATGAAGCCAAGCGGTTCGAGTACGGCACAGAAAACAATGGTGGCGGCCAGCGTTATAAGCCCGCGCTGTACCCCTTTGTCGGACAGGCGAATAGGATCAACCGTGCCCTTGCTCTTGCCTTTCAAGGCAAAAATGATCGAGGCCACGCTGAAGATGATCAGCAATCCGGCCAGGATATTCGGGAAAAAGCTGGGGCCGACCTTCATGATGTGGTCGGGCGGCATGTTCGTACCTCCCAGATGGCGTAAAGACCGATCAGGATGCCGATCAGCCCGCCGATAATGTCTGCTGTTTTCATGGCGATGAAACTCCATATTTATAGGCCTCGATACAAAAAAAGCGGCCTTCAACGGCCGCCTTTTTCTAGATCCTGTTTGTTTATTTCTTGGCCAGCCCCAGGCTCTTCATCACAGCCTCGACATCCTTGTAATTCTGTTCGAGAAACTTGGTAAAGTCGGCATTGTTCTGATAGGCCAGATTCAGCGAAGCCTTGGCCGCGAATTCCTGGAATTCCTTGGAATCGAAGGCCTTCTTGTAGGCATCGGCGATCTTGGCCTTCACCGCAGGCGGAACCCCCTTGGGCAGAGCCAGGCCGCGCCAGGTATAGAACTGCACATCGACACCCTGTTCCCTGAAAGTCGGTACGCCCGGGAAGATCTTGTCACGCTCGCTAGACATCACACCGAGAATTTTCAGGTTACCGGCCTGTGCCTGGCCGCGAACTTCCGCAACCGAAACGGCGACCGCTTTGATGTGACCACCGACCAGCGCGGTTACCGCCGGCTGAGCACCGTCAAATGGAACGTGCTTGACATTGACACCGGTCTTTTCAGCGGCCAGGCCGGCAGCGATGTGCCATACCGAACCCGGAGCGGAGTTGCCGATAGTAATTTCGCCCGGATGCGCCTTGGCGTAGTCCATGAAGCCGCGCACCGTGCTGTACGGAGCATCCGCCCTGACCGTCAATGCGGCCGGATCGGAGTTGATACGCATCATCGGATCAAAATCCTTCCAAGTAAACGGTACCAGACCTTGCGGCGGAAGCGAGTTGAGTTCAAAGGTAATCATGCCTACCGTGTAACCGTCAGGGCGTGCGGCACGAATGGCGTTATGGCCGATGGCACCGGCGCCGCCGGTCTGATTCAGTACGGTAATCGTTTGACCGAGGAATTTCTCTGCTGACTTGGACAGCGCGCGCAACAGGACATCGGTGCCACCACCGGCCGTCCACGGGCAAATCACGGTAATCGGTTTTTCCGGGAAGGCAGCCATGGACGGTGCCGCAAATACGCTGGCAACCATTGCTACAATACCAACAAGCATTGTTCTGCGTTTCATGGATCGAACTCCTTTATAGTGCTGCTGTTTTCGGGATGGGGTGCGGTGCTGAAGACGGTTGAAGGAGGCCCGTCTGCGCGTGCACTGGCGGACACTTTATGCCCGACCGGTGCAGCCGTCAATACTATTCGCGGTAAAGTTGTCAGGCCAGATTGGTAAATAATGTGGCGAACCCGGGAACTCGCCAGCCATGGAAGTTGGAGGATTGAGAGATACAATCGGTTGATGATGATTAAACGTCCTGTTGATGGTCGCAGGTTCTGGCTCGTGTTGCTTGCGCTGGCGGCCTGCCTGGTTTCCGAAGCCCTGCTGCGGGGTGGCGCGCTAAACCCCGTGGACCAGCGTCTGCAGGATTTCTGGTTTCAATGGCAGGGCAAAAGAGCTGAAGTCAGGCATGTCGCCATCGTGGCGCTTGACGAAGAAACACTGGCCGCGTATCCGGACGATCCTATGGTTTTCTGGACAGACCGGCTGGCCGTGGCCGTTGCCCGTTTGCGTGCCGTAGGGGTGTCCGCGATCGGACTCGACATGTTGCTCAGCATCAGTCCCGAGCGCTGGCTGGGCAAGCTTGGGGGCAAGCTGCAAAAGGCGGCGCGCGATTACGATCGCCCCTTTCGCGAACAGATCAACAGCGGGCAGTTGGTTCTGGTATCAACACGTTCCGGTTCAGGCGCACGCGAATCGGATTATCTGCTGCCCAGCCCGGATTATCTGCTGGCACTTCCCGACTTCGACATCCCCGGTCACGTGGCCCTGGCCGACCTGTTCGATGAAGGGGATGGCGTCATTCGCAGCTATCTGGTGGCTCCCGTGACAGAGGCCGAACGTACACCCCTCGCCGGCAGCGTACCGGTACTCGGCCTGCCGTCACTGCTTGCGGTTCGCGCGAGCGGACTGAATCCGCAGGCGACAAGCTGGGCCCTCGGCGGGCGTCAGGTGGCGCGCGAGCAGCCCCCGGAACCGATTCCCTACATCGGCCCACCCGGCTCATTCCCGCGTCTTTCACTCAAGCGCCTGCTGGCTGCCGAAGCTTTGAATGACAAGGATGTGCTGGCCCTGCGCGGCAAGACGGTACTCATTGGCGCAACAGCCGCCGGCCTGAATGATGAGCATTTCACGCCCTATGCGACACGACTGTTTGCCGGGCGGGGCAATCTGATGAGCGGTGTCGAGGCGCATGCCAACGTGCTTGAATCACTGCTTTCCGGAGAGCGGATACAGCCGATGGGCGCTGCTTTGCGCATGATTACCCTGCTCGTCCTGACCGGCATGGCCACACTTGCCTTCGTAGCCCTTCCGGTCTGGGCTGGGGGGGTGCTCTGGCTGGCCAGCGCACTCCTGCTGGCGGCTTGCGGATTCATGGCTTTCCGCTTTGGCGTACTGGTGCCGGTCGCGGCCTATTCACTGGCCATGGCGCTCGCCCTGCTCAGCGTACTGGGCTGGCGCCTGACCGGCGAGGAACGGGAGCGCTCTCGTGTGCGTCAGATGTTCGGTCGTTACGTTTCGGATCAGGTCGTCGAAGCCTTGCTGCAATCAGGCAAGCGCCCGGAGCTTGGCGGTCAGTCACAGGCCATGACGGTTCTCTTCTCGGACATCCGCAACTTCACGACGATCAGCGAACGGCTCAACGCCAAGGAAGTCGTTGAAATGCTGAACACCTATTTCGAACAGGCCTGCGCGCCGCTGCTGGCTGAAGGCGGCAGCATCGACAAATTTATCGGCGATGCCATCATGGTCGAATTCGGTTCGCCCCTGCCCCTGGCTGACCATGCCCTTCGCGGCGTACGCGCAGCGATTGCGCTGCGTGCGGTAGCCGAAACGTTTTCCCTGTGGATGGAGCAGCGCTTTCCCGATCGCGATTTACCGAAGTTTGCCGTGGGCATCGGACTGCATAGTGGCGAAGCCGTAATCGGCAATATCGGCTCGCCGACACGCATGGAGTTCACGGCCATTGGCGATACCGTCAATCTGGCTTCCCGGCTGGAAGGGATGACAAAAGAGATCGGCTGCGTTATCTTGGCCAGCGAAGCCACAATTGCCGAAGCGGGGGAAAGCGTCGTTTGTGGGCGCTGCGAACTGATCAGGGTAAAAGGTCGTGATGAAGCGGTTCGTGTTTTTGAAGTGTTGAAGGCAGCTTAGCGGAGAGCAGGAAAATGCGTAAATCAGGATGCTTCGCAGCAGCGATACTGGCACTCGTATCGCTCGCTGCCACGGCAGGCGAAGTCGGGCTGGTAACTGCGGTTTCAGGCAAGGTCAAGTGGCAGGAGATGAAGGCGGTGGCCAGCGAACTCAAGCCCTTTGTCAAGGTGAGGGAGGGTGATCGCTTGATGCTGGAAGAGGCTTCTCGCCTGCAGGTGGTTTATTTTGAAGGCGGGCGTCAGGAAACCTGGCTGGGCGCGGGAGCGCTTGAGGTCGGCAATGGCTCGAGCCGGACGCTGAAAGGCAGTCTGCAGCCCGAGGTCCGGACGCTACCTTTAATTCTCGTCAAGCAATTGTCCAAGACCCCGTCACTCGACAGCAACGTCAAGTCCGGCATGATCCGGATGCGCTCGATTCCATCGCATGACCGGCTGGAAGCGGCAGAAATGAACTACGCCGAGCTGCGCAAACAGGCCGAACCCGGAGACCGGAATCCGGAGCTTTATCTGTTGGCCAGCTATTATGAACTGGACGAATTCGACAAACTTGAGGCCATGCTGGGCCAGATGAACGACAAGGCGCCCAAAGACCCGGAACTGGCCGCGTTGACGGCCTTATATTCCGCCGCCATCAGCAATGCACGTGCCCCTGAGAAACGCTAGAAGCCTGTTTCAGCGCGCCTGGAAGAGGTATTCCCCGCCTTCGGCGTGACCGGCCGAGAGCACGGCGCCGTATTGCGGCTCCTGCGAAAAATCCTTGGTGACCCGCCCGTGCACCGTGCGCCAGACTTGCTGCCCCGGTGTCGTGCCGTTGATGTCGTCAAGCGTCTTGATCAGGCTCCAGGCAAAGATGGAGTGGCCTTCCTTTCCTTCGTCCGAAACCGGCTCGTCCCCGCCGGATGAAAAAACGAGTACGGAGCGCTTCCTCAGGACGTCCTCAGGCTTTGCGGCTTCCTTGTAATCGATTTTCTGCTCGCGGGTCAATGAACCGGAGAAGCAGCTGTCCGACACCAGAATCAGCTGCCGGGCACGAATCGCCGCAAGAAGCTTGGATATATCCTTGTTGGAAATCCAGTTGCCGGCGGTCTTGACCGAACCATCGATGGGTATCCAGAAGCCCATGTTGGTATCTTCCATCAGATAACCGTGGCCGGCGTAGAACAAAAGCACACTGTCATCTTCCCTGGCCTTTACGGCAATGTCATTCAAGGCCTCGATGATTTGCGCCTTGGACACGTTCTTGATGACTCTGGTGTCGTAACCGAAACGGCTGCGCAGGGTCTC
>CAIVZW010000333.1 GCA_903910495.1 uncultured beta proteobacterium | reverse complement strand
CCCCGCCTCAAGCAGCAGATGCACCAGCATGGCCAGTACGGCGAGCAGGAAAGCGGTGCCGAGAAACTCGGGCGCACGGAAGATGCGCATCTTGGCGCTCAGCGTTTCAATCAGGGCCAGCACGAAACCGCCGATGGCCAGTTTGAAGACAAGGATGGCTGCGGCGATGAGCAGCGAGGCGGGGTCGGAGGCCTCGGGGATGCCGAAGGGGAAGAACAGGGCAATGCCGATACATGAATAGGCGAACAGCTTGAGGCTGGCGGCCCATTCGATGAGCGCCAGATGGCGGCCTGAGTATTCGAGGATCATGGCCTCGTGAATCATCGTCAGTTCGAGGTGGGTCGTCGGGTTGTCGATCGGGACGCGGGCGTTTTCGGCCAGCGAAACCATGGTGAAGGCGACGCCGGCAAAGGCCAGGCTCGGGTAGATGGCAATCTCGTTGTGCGCCAGCGTTTCAACGATGGTCGACAGTGACGTGGACTGCGAGATCAGCGAGGCGGTGAAGAAAACCATCAGCAGGGCGGGCTCGGCGAGAAAGCCGATGAGCATTTCGCGGCGCGCGCCGAGCGAACCGAAGGCGGTGCCGACATCCATGCCGGCCAGGGCGATGAACACCCGCGCCAGAGCGAAGAGACCGACGAGGGCGATGGCGTCGGCGGCCGGGGAAAAGATCAAGTCGGTGGACAGCGTCGGTACGATGGACGAGGCCAGCGCCATGCACGAAAAGATGATGTAGGGCGCGGCGCGGAACAGCGTGGAGGCGTTGTGCGCCAGCAGCACGTCCTTGTGGCACAGCTTGGAGAGCGTGTAGTACGTTTGCAGTAGCGGGGGCGCCGAGCGGTTCTGCAGCCAGGCGCGGCACTGATTGACCCAGCCCGTGAGGACCGGCGCCAGGATCAGGGCGATGGCCAGTTCCAGCAGTTGGGCAAAGAGGGCGTAGAAGTTCATCCGCGGGTCACGACCAGAAGGGTGAGCAGTGTAACGAAGCTGTAGAGCAGGTAAATGGCGATGCGTCCCTGCTGCAGGAAGGCAATGAGCCGAGTACCGTACTCGACGATCTTGGCGATTGGCAGGTACAGCCAGTACCAGAGCGGGTCTTCAACCAGGCTGCGGTAGCGCGGCTGAGTATCGAAAGGCGAGGGGTGCTCGTGCGTACGCTTGAAGAAGGGCGAGAAGATTCTGCGGATCGGCTGGCCGAAGCCCTCGGCCGTGTCCTGCATGCGTGAAGTTTGCAGCGGGAAACCGCAATCCCAGGCCGGCACCCGCTTCAGGCGTCCATGGTAGTAGCGGCGCACGGCCCAATAGACCAGGGGCATGAACAGGGCGATGCTGCCAAAGAAGATGGCCGGGCTGTAACTGGCCCGGTCTTCGCTGATCGGCGCCAACAGCCACCAGCCGTGGCTGCTGGCGGCGTCGCGCAGGCCGCTGCCAACGAGCAGGCGGGTGACCGGATCGAGCAGGGCAATGACGACATTGGGGAACAGGCCGAGCAGGATGCAGCCGGCGGCCAGCCAGAGCAGGCCGATGCGTTCGAGGCGGCCGGCGTCGTGGGCCTGCGCCAGTTTTTCTTCGCGCGGCTGGCCAAGGAAAACGACGCCGAAGAACTTGACCATGGCGAAGCCGGCGAGGGCGGCGATGAGCGCGATGGCGGCGGCAACAACGGGCAGCAGCATGTTGAGATAGCCCTGTGGCAGCCCGGAGGTGAACAGGAAACTCTGCAGCAGCAGCCATTCCGAGACGAAGCCGTTGAGCGGCGGCAGGCCGGCCGAGGCCAGCACGCCGATCAGGGCCAGCCAGGTGACCCAGGGCATGCGATGGATCAGGCCGCCGAGCTTGCCGAGATTGCGCTCGCCCGTGGCGTGCAGGACCGAGCCGGTGCACAGGAAGAGCAGGCTCTTGAAGAAGGCGTGGTTCAGGCAGTGGTAAAGCGTCGCGGTCAGCGCCAGCGCGGCAAGGTGCGGAAGCAGGAAGGATTTGAAGATCACGGTCAGTCCGAAGCCGACAACAATCAGTCCGATGTTCTCGATCGACGAGTAGGCGAGCAGACGTTTCATGTCGGTCTGTATGGCCGAGAAGATGACGCCGAACAGCGCGGTCGCCAACCCGAAGAGCAGCAGCAAAATGCCCCACCACCACAGTTGTGCATGCAGCAGGTCGAAACTGACGCGCAACATCCCGTAGATCGCCGTCTTGAGCATGACGCCGCTCATCATCGCCGAGACCGGCGAGGGCGCAGCCGGGTGCGCTTCGGGCAGCCAGATGTGCAGTGGCAGCAGGCCGGCCTTGGCGCCGAAGCCGAACAGCGCGAGCAGAAAGGCGATGGTCGGCCAGAAACCGAGAATGGAAAAATCGCGCATGGCGTCGAAGGTATAATCGCCCGCGCTGCCGGCCATGACGCCAAAGGAAAGCAGGATGCCGACGGCACCGATGTGGGCGACCAGCAGGTAGAGATAGCCGGCGCGGCGGATTTCGGCGTGCCGGTGTTCCGAGGTGACCAGGAAGAACGAGCTAAGCGCCATGGTTTCCCAGGACACCATGAAGGCATAGCCGTCGTCGGCCAGCATCACGAAAGCCATGCTGCTCAGGAAGATGTGATAGAGCAGGCATTGCAGACCGGGCGCGGTGCCCTCGCCTTTGCGGAAATAGCCGGCGGTGTAGATCGAGATGCCGGCGCCCGTGGCGCCGAGCAGGAAAAGGAAGAAACCGGAGAGGGCGTCGAGACGCAAGTGGAAGGGCAGGTCAGGCAGGCCGAGGGGCAGGATACGCACTTGCGGGCTAGCGACCATGCCGGAGAGTGCCAGCAGTGCGAGCACCAGGCCAAGGACGGCGCCCAGGGGAAACAGCACGCGGCTGATCAGGGTGAGCTTGCGCGGGAAGGATACGCCGATCAGGCCGATCACCAGCCAGCCGAGAGCGGTAATCAGGATCCAGTCGAGCAGCAGCAACTGGCGCACGGGCTAGTCACCTTCTTCAGCGTGGTCAGCTGGCTGCCGGAGCAATTCACGCAGAATCTGCGCTGCTGCCCAGAACATCAGCAGCAACCCGGCGACGGTGGCGGCAACGGCTTCGGCCATGCTCGCCGGAAAGTCCCGGATGAACAGCGGCTGCCTTTGCGCCAGCCACATGGCACCCGTGGCAAACAAGGCCATGCCGACGACATCGAAGATGGCATAGAGGAGTATCTTCAGAGTCAGTCGGGGGCGCTGAAAGTTTCGCACGTGTTGTTGCATGACGATGCTATTTTACGCGCATTCCCGGCTGCGCACCGCTATCGGGGCTGAGCAGGAAGATGCCCGGCGTCCTGCCGTCAGGGTCGGAGGCGGCGAGAATCATGCCCTCGGAGAGGCCGAATTTCATCTTGCGCGGCGCGAGATTGGCGACCATCACCGTCAGGCGTCCGACCAACTGTGCCGGGTCGTAGGCCGACTTGATGCCGGCGAAGACCTGGCGGGGTTTCTCTTCTCCGATGTCGAGCACAAGACGGATCAGCTTTTCGGCACCATCGACGTGGCCGGCGTCGACGATGCGTGCGAT
>CAIVZW010000332.1 GCA_903910495.1 uncultured beta proteobacterium | reverse complement strand
CGACCGGGCGACAGCGGACGACCACCCCCGGCGGCAAGGGGAACTGCGCCACCACCAGCACGTCAACCGGATCGCCATCATCGGAAATGGTGTGCGGGATGTAGCCGTAATTACAGGGGTAATGCATCGCCGTGGACATGAAACGATCGACGAAAATCGCCCCGCTAGCCTTGTCAACCTCGTACTTGACCGGATCGGCGTCCATGGGAATCTCGATGACGACGTTGAAATCGTTGGGAAGGGAAACGCCGGAAGGAACGTTATTCAGGGGCATGTCAGTCTCTTTTTGAAAGGGTTGTCAGGACGCGCTGGAATGTTGCCGCCATTGTACGCAATGCCGGCTTACACCAAACTGAAAAGCCCGGAAAATCAGTAGTCAACCGGCAGCGGATCAAGGCTGCGCCACAGATACCAGGTGGCCACCGAACGCCACGGGCGCCAGCGTTCGCCGATTACTGCAAGTTCGCGCCGGGCAGGCCGCTGGCCCTCACAGTAGTTCACCGCCACGGCCTTTTGCAAGCCGATGTCATCGAGCGGGTAAACATCCGGGCGCAACTGATTGAAGATCAGGAACATCTCGGCGGTCCACACGCCGATACCGCGCACGGCGGTCAGTTCGGCAATGATTTCCGCATCGCTCATGGCCGACCAGTGGGCAGCATGGATTTGCCCGTCGATGAAATGCCGCGCCAGATCTCCGACATATTCGACCTTGCGCGCAGAAAGGCCGCAGCCGCGCAAAAGCTCCGATCCGGCCTCCAGTACAGCAGCGGGAGTAAGCGCCGGTAATACAGCGACAAAGCGCGCCCAGACGCTGTCCGCGGCCTTGACCGAAATCTGCTGGCCGACAATTGATCGCGTCAGGGTAGCGAAAGGGTCGCCGCGCGAGACAAGCGAGTTTCCCGCATATCGAGCAACAATACCGGCCATCACCGGGTCGGCCCGGGCCAATTCTGTAGAAGCCTGTTGCCAGTAGTTCGCTATCATTCATTCATTGTAATGCGCGCAAAGGACGAAAAACGGCAGATGAAACACGATTGTTTGCAGCGGCCTGCATTTTTGGCTACTCTTCCTTAGGGAAAGGCTGATTTATTCGTCACCCCGGCGAAAGCCGGGGTCCAGTTCGTTGATTTTTCTGGCTCTGCATTCCCTACGGTCAGATTCCGGCTTTCGCCGGAATGACGTATTTGGATATTTCAGCATTTCCTTAGAGTTAATTACCTGAATCAGGACAAAAGAAAACATGGTCGAGAGAATCTGGTTGAAAAGCTATCCGGCAGGCATCCCTGCAGATATCGACATCGCCCGGTATGCCTCCGTACTGGACATGTTCGACGAAACGATCCGCAAGTTTGCCGACAAACCGGCCTTCAGCAACTTCGGCAAGAGCCTCAGTTTCACCCATCTCGACCAGATGTCGAAACGCTTTGCGGGCTTTCTGCAAATGCTTGACGGCCTGAGCAAGGGCGACCGGGTGGCTGTCATGATGCCCAACCTGTTGCAGTATCCGGTGGTACTGTTCGGCATCCTGCGCGCCGGCATGACGGTGGTGAACGTCAACCCGCTCTACACCGCAAGGGAACTAGAAGCCCAACTCAAGGACTCGGGCGCCAAGGCCATCATCATCCTCGAAAACTTTGCCGGCACCCTGCAGAAAGTAATCAACAACACCTCGATTGAACACGTCATCACCTCGCAAATCGGCGACATGATGTCCGCGCCCAGGCGCTGGCTCTTCAATTTCATCATCAAGCGGGTCAAGAAGATGGTTCCGCGCTGGCGCATCGACAACGCCATGCCGCTGCGCAAGGCGCTCAGG
>CAIVZW010000331.1 GCA_903910495.1 uncultured beta proteobacterium | reverse complement strand
GGGGCGATTGAGCCCTTTGCCAACAAACGCCAGAGAGCCGAGCCCGATTTCGGCCAAAGCATTGTGAACAGCATTTGTGGCGACTTGGAGCACGCTAGGCAATTCAAAAACGAACATTAACGGATACTTTAATGCCTACCGGAGAACCAGGTCAAGCTTATTGACAGGCCGTGAAGAGCGCCCGGCAACGAGGATACTATTTCTGCAGGCCATCAGGCATATCGACTTAAGCTTTTTACTCGATCCCGAATACGGATTTGATCGTGCGCACGACACCATTGTCGGCGTTCCCGGGCGAAAGGAAGCTGGCTCGCGCTTTCAGCTGCGGATGGGCATTGGCCATCGCGAAGGAGTAAGTGGCCTCGTCCATCATCTCAAGGTCATTGAGAAAGTCCCCGAAAACCATCGTCTGGTCCCGCGTCAGCTGCAATTTTTCCTGAATATGGCGGAGACCTGATCCCTTGTTGGCCTGAAGGGCCATGACATCGAGCCAGTGCTCGCCGGAAACGACAACCTTGTGGGTGTTTCTAAAGCTCGCAAATGTCGGATAGATCACGTGTTCGGATGACCTTAGCGTGAAAGTCGCGACTTTGAGGAAGTCGTCCTCGATCGCCAGAAGATCATCGACCATTTCCAATCGGTGATAATACTTGGCCGCCTCGGCGAGAAAATCCTCGTCGTTCTCTTCGACATAGGCAGAGTGTTTCCCGCACAGAACGGCACTGACATCCGCCTCTTTCAGCTTGAGCTTCCGGTAAGTCCGGATCAACTCTTGCGCCGCTTCTCGTGTGAGGCAATCCGAACTGAGCTCTATCCCTTTGCGCATCACATAGGTGCCGTTTTCAGCGATGAAAATCAACTCGTCGGCGATTGGCTTGAAGCGTTCCAGGAGGCTGTAGTATTGCCGACCGCTGGCCGGACAGAAGATGATTCCGCGTGCGTGCAGCTGGTCGATCAGCGGCCAGAAATCATCATGGATCACATTGTCGTCATCCAGGAGCGTGCCATCCATGTCGCAGGCGATCAGCCTGATGTCGGGCACATGAGCAAGGCTGATCGGGTGAACTTCGGGTGTTTGACGGGGCACGGAGGCGTGTAACAAATCTGGAGGGACGGCAGGCAACGGCATGGCACAAAGTATCCTTTACCCCTGTACTCATGTCAAATATCAGCAGCTGCGCACGATGACATCCGTACTCGATGACGTAGCGTATGATTAGTGTTTACATGGTTGTGAAATGCTGTTGAACTACCTTATCGAGAGCTTTGTCCGTGGATGCCAGCCATAAAGACTTGCATGAAATCTTGACACGCGTCAATCAGCGATGACAAAGATCTTTCGTTGCCCTAAATGTGATTCACGTTTTGATCCGCCGCTGGCTGAGGATTCGGAGTGCCCTCGATGCGGCATCTGGTTTCACAAGTGGAATGCAGCACCGGTTGTTGAGGGAGAGCCAGCGCCGGAAGAGCCCCATCCCGATGCTATTCCGGCCGCAGCGAATGACCCTGCGAGCTACTTCGGCCGGGTTACGGCGCTGCTTTTTGTCGCCATCTGGGGCATTCGTCTGGCGGCGATGGATTATCGTGATGCCGAAATCAACAGTTCGTTCATGCACAATATCGTGTTGCCGATCCACGAGGCCGGGCATGTATTCTTCATGCCTTTTGGCGAATTCCTGACCATTCTCGGTGGCAGCTTTTTTCAGGTGGCCTTGCCCCTGGGCATCGGTGCGACCTTTCTCCTGCGCCAGCGCGACGCTTTCGGCGCGGCGATCTGCCTGTGGTGGGCAGGCGCGAGCCTGGTCGATGTGGCACCCTACATCTGGGATTCGCTCAACCCGCAACTCATCCTGATCGGCGGGCATACAGGAGAGGATGGCCCGCACGACTGGATCTATCTTCTGGAACGCTTGGGCGCACTCGGACACGCCCATGCCTGGGGTACGGCGGTACATCATGTCGGAACCCTGACAATGATTGCTGGCGTGATATGGGGCTTGCACTGCTTGTGGCGGCGAAGGCCGACGCCCGGCAAATGGAAATCCCCGATCTGAACAGAAACGGGCGGAAAGCCAGCGTGACAGAACGTCTGGCTTTCCGGAGAGTGCTCTGTTGCGTAATGCTCAGGAGATTATTTCTCCAGTTCTGCGGCCACGATGCGCGCGCACAGTGCGAGGGAAATGGCACCGGCATCCGGATGGCCGAGACTGCGTGCCGTATGCGAGCGGGCTCGGCCTATCTTCGGCGCGAGTTGTGCCGTCGCGTCGGCCGCCGCCGTTGCCGCGCGTGCGGCCTCGTTCCAGGCGGCAGCCAAAGGCTGGCCTTTGCCCACTGCATTGTTCAAGGCGCTCACGAAGGGGTCGAATGAATCGACCAGCGTCTTGTCGCCGACCTTGGCGCGGCCAAGGCGCATGACCGCGTCGAGCCCGGCGCGCGCGCCTCTGGCGACGGCATCCGGCGTAATCTCTGCTTCGTCGCTCAGCGCGCTGCTCCAGGTGCGCAGGGCCAGGCCCCACAAGGCGCCGGAGGTCCCCCCCGCACGGTCAGCCCAGGCGTCACCGGCCATGGCCAGTGCGCTGGCCGCACCGGCACCGGCCGCGACCGCTTTTTCGGCCGCTTCGGCAGCGGCCGCCGAACCACGGGTCATGCCCATGCCGTGATCACCGTCACCGGCCAGAGCATCGATATTGCCGAGTTCTTCCTCGGCATCGCGCAAGGCTTTGGCAATATTTGCGATCAGACCGGCAATGCATTTGCCGTTGGCGCGCGACGCCGCTGACGCGACGCCAAACACGGCAGGTCCTTCCTGCTCTTCGCAAAGAGCCGGCGCCGGTTCGGTCGCAATGATTGCGCCACGACGCAACACCGGCGTATCGGCCGGGGCGCACCAGAATTTTTCGAGTTCCGCATCCAGCCACGTCAGGGTCAGTGAGCAACCGGCCATGTCAAGACTGGTGACAAACTCGCCGACTTCGGGTTGCACGAGCGTAAGCCCGGCCTTCTTCAGCGCGGCTTCAACACTGACCCAGAGCACAAAAAGTTCCTCGTACTTGGTACAGCCGAGTCCGTTCAGTACAACGGCCACGCGTCCGCTCGCTGTTGCCGGTTTCTCGGTGAGAAGACGGTCGACGAGCAAGGCCGCCAGTTTTTTAGCCGAGAGAATGTCATCCTCGCTGATGCCCGGCTCGCCGTGGATGCCCAGGCCGATACCCATGCGCTGTGCAGGCACCGTAAACAGCGGCTGCGTCGCACCGGGCAGGGTACAGCCGGTAAATGCGACACCAAAGGTAATGGTGCTGGCGTTGGCGCTGATGGCGACACGTTCGACTTCGTCAATATCAAGTCCGGCCTCTGCGGCCGCCCCGGCAATCTTGAACACGACCAGATCACCAGCCACTCCGCGCCGCAGTTTTGGCTGCTCGGCCGGTCCGCTGGCCACGTCGTCGGTCACCGGCAGAATGCGCACATCAATGCCTTCCGACATCAAACGCTCGGCGGCAAGGCCGAAGTTCATCACATCGCCGGCGTAGTTTCCGAAGCCAAGGAGGATGCCGCCACCCCGATGGGCAAGGCGCGAGACGTGAGCCACGCTGTGCGCCGACGGAGAAGCGAAAACGTCCCCGGCAACTGCGGCATCGGCAAAACCCGGGCCGACAAAACCGGCAAAAGCGGGGTAGTGCCCGGATCCGCCGCCAACGACGATGGCGACCTTGCCTTCAGGTGTCGCTGTTGAGCGTACAACGCCCCCGGTGACGGCCCGAACGTTGCGGGCATAGATTGAACTAAAACCGGCCATCGCTGTTGTAGCGAAGACTTCCGGGTCGTCATGGATGCAAGTCATGGTATATCCTCCAGTTGGTTGTTTCCAGGATGAGTTCGTTTATCGCGCACGCTCAAGCCGTCGCTACGGCCGCTTTCGAGAGTTTATTATCGGCTGCTTTGACGACCAGTTCGATGATTCGGGCGAAGCCTTCGGGCGTCCAGGCCGCGCGCCCGACGAACAGGCCATCCACATCGTCAAGGCCGATGATGTCTTTGCCATTTTCAGGGGTCACCGATCCGCCGTAGATGATCCGGGTACGCTCGGCAACGTCATGGCCACGATGCTTACGCAGGATATTGCGCAAGGCCGCATGCCGGGCAGCC
>CAIVZW010000330.1 GCA_903910495.1 uncultured beta proteobacterium | reverse complement strand
GACCGCGTAGTCGGCGCTGTAGCCTTCGCGTTTCATGATCGGGATCATCACCCCGCCCATGGCCGAGACGTCGGCCACCGGCGAGCCGGAAACACCGCCGAAGATGGTACAGGCCACGACGTTGGCCATGCCCAGACCGCCGCGCCAGTGCCCGACGAGATTACGGGCAAAGGTGACGATCTTGTCGGCGACGCCGCCGTGCAGCATCAGTTCGCCGGAGAAGATGAAGAAGGGGATGGCCAGGAAGGAGAACACGTTCATTCCGGAAATCATGTTCTGGAATGCCAGCTCGAGCGGGAAGCCTTCCGTCCAGTAGGTCGCCAGACAGCTCAGCGCAATCGAGAAGGCGACCGGGATGCCAAGCAGCAGGAAGAGCGAGAACGTAATGCAGAGGACGGTCAGTGCCATGATGGAATCACTTCCTTGTCGGTGTACATTGCAATCAGGTGTTCGGTGGAGAACAGGATGACCAGAACGCCGGCGACCACGCAGGGAATGTAGCGCCAGGCTTCGGAAATGCCCAGCGTGGGGATGCCGTTGGGGGCGACCGAGATGGCCATCAGGGAACATCCCCAGACCAGTGAAATCCCGAACACGATGGAGAACAGGCCGACGATCTGGCCAATCCAGAACTGGTAGGGCTTGGGCAGCAGGCCGACCATGGATTCCATGCCGATGTGGCCTTCGTCACGCACCCCCGCTGCTGCACCGAACATGGCGACGTTGATGACCAGCATCAGCGCGACCTGCTCCGACCACGCCGGGGCATCGTTAAGGACGTAGCGCCAGAACACCGAACCGACCACGGTTACGACTATCCCGAGCAGGCAGGTCACGGCGATATACATCGCCCAGCGCGAGAGCCGGGCATCAAGACTTGTGAGCCAATTCATTTCTTTCCTTCCAAAATAAACCCGAAGGGCTGAACAACACGCCTTCGGGTTCTTGGGGCAAAAGCAAAAAGCCAGCCGTTGCGTTACTTGGTGTTGAGGATTTCCTGAAGCAGTGCCTTCATTTCCGGCGTTGAGGTGTATTTATCCCACACTGGTTTCATGGCTGCCGCGAATTCAGGCCGATTAACATCATCAATGTACTTGGCGCCGGCCTTGACGGTGAGTTCCTTTGATTCCAGTCCCTTCTTGGTCCACAGGTCGATGTAGAGGGGGATGGATTCCTTGGCCGCCTCGCGGATGATCTTCTGCTCTTCCTTGGTCAGCGTGTCCCAGACCTTCTTGGAGAAAACAACCACTTCATAAAACAGCACGTGCTGGGTTTCGTTGTAGTACGGAGCGGCTTCGTAATGCTTTTGGGTTTCGTAGGACGGATAGTTGTTTTCAGCGGCATCGACCAGACCGGTCTTCAGGGCCGTATAGATTTCCGCATAGGGAATCGGCGTCGGATTGGCGCCCATGGCTTGAATCAGATCCACCCAGAGGTCGGATTGCTGAACGCGGATCTTCATGCCTTTGACGTCGGCCAGGTTTCTTACGGGTTTCCTGCCGTAGATGGACCGTGTACCGGATTCCAGCAGAGCAAGTCCAATGAAACCATGTTTTTCGAAAGCGGCCAGAATCTTGTCGCCTATCGGACCATTCATGGTCTTGCGGAAGTGATTGACATCACGAAAAATGAAGGGCAGCGCAGGAACCAGCGTTTCAGGAACAATATTATTGAAGGCGGCTGAACCCACACGGACCATGTCCAGAGCACCGATCTTGACCTGTTCGACAGTGTCTTTCTCGGATCCCAGAACGCTGTTGCCGAACACCTTGACGTTGTATTTGCCGCCGGTCTTCTGGCTGACGACATCGCCGATCTTCTTGACGTACATGACGGTCGGATAATCCGCCGGATGCACATCCGCCGAGCGGAAATCACGTGCCTGTACAGCGGTCATGGCAAATGCTGAAACCAGAACAAGCCCTAATATTTTCTTCAGTTGCATAATTTTCTCCTTGATAGAAACAAATAGGAAAATGCCTTCTGTCAAACCTTATGGAGCAAATGCCTGCTTCTTTACTGCTTAACTACTTCTTTCCTGGTCTTATCCCTAGCCTCTGGTTTGACCGTTTTGTTCGTCAAAAACCTGTTGATGAAAGTGTCCATCTCATGGCTACCACCGATAATTGAACCGGTTCACACAATGAACTGGCAAAATATCACTGTCAATACCCCAAGACAAATTTTTCAAGGATACAGATCAGAATAACAGGCTTAAGCTTGATAACCCAGAACAAAAGAGCGCCTTTACCATCAGAACACAGTCCAGCTTCAAGTTTGACCGTAACGCGCGGGTAATCCCGAATTGGCAATGGTCAAAGATTTTTCCAGTAGCGCATCATTGCATCATCCCCTGTCAGCCAATAGCCGCATTACTTCGGCGCCAGGATCTGCCATGAACTGACAGAATTTGTGCCCGGTCAGCAAGATCACAAGGTGCGATGCATCCGCTTGGCTCGTGACTTGATCAGGGGGCCACTTGAGCCCCGAACGACGAGTTCGGGTTTCAGGAGGATTCTTTCCGGTGGCCGATCCAGCGTTTCCAAACGCTTGCGGAACAGTTGGCCGGCATTCAGACCGATGAGCCTCGAGTGCACTGCGACGGTCGTCAAACCCGGGTGCCACAAGGCTGCCTCGGCAACATCATCAGCGCCCACGACGGAGCAATCGCGCCCAGGCTCCAGCCCGAGGTTACGCAGGCCAAGTATGACGCCAAATGCAACAAGATCATTGAAGCAAACGATCGCGGTCGGAGGAGCCATTCGCTCCAGCAGTTCTTTCGCGGCAAGAAAACCCTGTTCCCTTGAGGATTCACATTCGATTACAAGATCGTTAGGGATCTGTTTTCCTGCTTTACGCAGCGCCGTTCTGTACCCCCGGACCCGATCACGGCCTGTTGACGTGCGGGTATTGTCACCCACAAAAGCGATACGCTCGTGACCGAGTTCAAGCAGATGTCTGGTGGCCATCACCGAGCCCATATGGTTGTCGAACCCTGCGTAATCAGTCTCGATTCCTGCAGTATAGCGAGAGACCAAAACCAGCGGGATGTGCCAACTGATTACCTCCTCAAGCATTTCGTGAGTAGTTCCGATGGCCGGCATCAGAATCAAACCCTCGACGTTATGTTCCCGTGTTGTATTAAAAAACTTTGACTGCTGCTTGACGGATTCGCCCGAATGTCCGAGAACCAGCGCCAGACCAAGTTCCCCAAGTGCTTCCTCGATGCCCACCGTGATTTCGGCAAAGTAGGGATTCGCAAGGTTGCAGATTGAAACACCAACAATGCCCGTACGCTTGGTGCGTAACTGCGCACCACTTCTGTTGTAGACATAGCCGAGCTCGTTGATGACCTGCTGCACATGCGCACGTGTCGTCGGAGCGACCGAAGGGTTGCTGTTGAGCACCATCGATACCGTACCCGTTGAGACACCAGCGGAGCGGGCGACATCCTTCAACGAGATTCGTTTGGGCTTAATCATTCAATTTCCGTAAGGAAAATTAACTTGCTCAGGCGTCAGACAGCTCACATTTCGAATAGAAATACTGTTGATCTGCTTGATCAGCAAGTACAGATGCGATTCATTTATTCACGTCGCAATTCATTTTAAATGAGCTGAAACATTCTACAAGGCAGAGTATCTCTCTGCAAGACCAGTAAATTATATGTCATAAGAATTGTTGTGCCGACAGTTCGCTAGTCAGTACGACTGATCGAAACCGGTGTTTTCTTGATTCTTCGCCAAAGCGTCGAGCGGTCTATTCCCAATATGGCACTGGAATCCTTTATCGAGCCGTTTGTTTTCTTGAAAACATATTCGATGTAGTTTTCCTCCATGTCTTTCAAAGTTTTCCCTTCGGCAAAGAACGACGGGTTTTCATCATCCTGATTGCGTCTTTCAGGGTGCGGCATAACCGCCAGTTCATCGACACTTATGGTTTTCCCCTCACAAATCACCACTGCGCGTTCGATCATACCCTGCAGTTCCCGTACATTGCCTTCGTAGACATAGCCTCTCAAGTAATCAATGGCATCAGGGGAAAGGGTCATTCGGGTCT
>CAIVZW010000329.1 GCA_903910495.1 uncultured beta proteobacterium | reverse complement strand
CCCTCGATGCCGCGAGCAAGGGCTTCGGGCGGGTAGAACAGGTGCTCCGAGAGTTTTCTTTGCGCGGCCTGAACCTCTCGTTTTGCCGTGCTTCTGGGTGTCGGTTGCAGCGTGGGTGGAGGGGGCGGTTTGGCGACAGGAGGCGTGTCCTCGTTATCCAGCGTGTTCTTGAGCAAAGGCTCGGCCACCGGTTCAGGCCGGGACGGCAGACGCAGCGAGGCCTGCAGCGCCGGACGGGGCGGGGCAACAGCAAGGCGCTTCAGGAGGTCCGGAAGGATCAGAACGCCGTGCAGGGCGAGTGAAAGCGCAAGGGCGGGAATCAGGCGGGGCAGCATCAACGCCGTATTGTGCAACAAAACTTGGCGTAACATCGCGTGATGTCACAAGGTTCAAGGATGATCCTAAAAAACTCGGTTAGACAAGCAAAAACCCGTTCATGGTTCGACAGGCTCACCACGAACGGGTTTTTGAACTATCGCCCGGAGGGTAAACTACCCGTTCGCCCTGAGCAGCCCGCACAGCGGGCGTGTCCCCCAGGGGGATTTGAGCCCAAGGCCCCGTTGCCTTCGGGGCATCGAAGGGTTCGTAATCTAGCCACTGTGGTTTTTAGGATGATTTGGATGCAGTTGATCAACAAAAGCAGTCGGACTCTGATTTTGATACTGGGCCTGTTTGCAGGAATGGCATGGGGCGCCTTGCCCGATCCCGTGGAATTCGCCTGGATCGTCGAACGCGGCGATATCAAGAGAGTCACAACGTGGCTGGATGAGGGTCTGGACCCCGAATTCCAGGGCAGTCAGATCGGTAGCGGGCTGATGATTGCCGCCTGGCACGGCAATATCCCGATGATGGCGCTGTTTGTCGAGCGCGGCGCCAATCCCCGGCGTGCCAACAAAAATGGCGAGCAGGCGCTGCAGCTGGCGGCGTGGAACGGGCACATGGAGGCGCTCAAATGGCTGCTTGAGCATGGCGCCGTACTGAATCGCGAGGGCAACTACTGGGGCGCGCTCCATTACGCCGTGTTCAACGGGCATCTGGAACTGGCCAGAGACCTGATCGGGCGCGGAGCCGAAGTTAATGCCCGCTCGCCCAACGGTTCAACACCGCTCATGCTGGCCGCGCGCGAAGGCCGCGAGGAACTGGCCAAAGTCCTGCTTGAGTCGGGCGCCGACACCAAGGCGAAGAATGACTGGGGCGACAGCGCGCTGACCATGGCCATGCGTTACGACCACTACCAGCTCGGCAAGATGATTTCCTCGGTCGAGGAATTTGCCGTTGCCGTCAAGGCACCGAAAGAGAGCTTCGGCGAGCCCGTCCGCTCGGCGTCGGCACCCAGTGAAATCGAGGAGCTGCTGCGCAAGATCCGTGAAGCCGAAGCCGAAGGGCGATCCAGCGATGAACTGCGCAAGCAGTTGATGGAAGCGGTCAACGCCTTCAGGCGCAATGCCATCGTGCAGCAGAACGCCCGCCGCCCGATGCCGCTGCCGTATCAGCCCAGATCGATCGTGATTACGGCCAAGCGCGGCAAGCCGGGTGCCGAGAAGGCGCAGGTGGTGGTCGGTGCCCATCCGGCGAGACCGTCCGCTGCGGCCAAGCCGGGAAGCAAGGCGGGCGCAGGCTCGATCACGGTTACCCCGGGCAAGCCACGCGTGACGCCAGGCCAGATCGCCGAACTGATGCGCCAGATCCGTCTGACCGAGGCGCAAGGGCAGCCGGCCGATGAGCTCAGGCGACAGCTTTATGAGGCGGTCGAATTGATGAAGCAGCAATAGCCTTATTGATTCGGCGCGATGAAGTATCAACACCGTTCGGGCTGAGCCTGTCGAAGTCCGCACTCCCTTCGACAAGCTCAGGGCGAGCGGACTTCAAACATCTTCTCGCCGGATTAATAGCGGTGTTCGACCAGGAACATTTCCAGCAGCCGGTTGAGGAAGCGTTGCCCGCGCTGCGTTGGTGCAATGCGCTGCGCGTCGCGTTCGAGCAGACCCTCCCGTTCGGCCTGGTGCAATTCGTTTTCAATGACCCTCAGCGGCAGCGCCGTGCGCATTTCAAAGAGCGCGGCATCAAAGCCCTGGTTGAGCCGCAGGGCGTTCATCATGAACTCGAAGGGCAGGTCGGCGGCGGCAACGGCAAATTCCTCCTGTAGCGACTGCCCGGCGGCGACTTGCGCCAGATACTGCCTGGGCTGCTTCCAGCGCATTTGCCGCCGGACTTCCCACGCTCCGCGGTCGTGCACGGTGAGCTTGCCGTGCGCACCGGCACCGATGCCGAGGTAGTCGCCGAAAGTCCAGTAATTGAGGTTGTGCCGGCATTGCCGCCCCGGCTGGGCAAAGGCCGAGGTTTCATAGTGGATGAAACCGGCGGCGGCCAGCCGGGCCTCGATGGCGTCCTGCATGTCGGCACAGCGGTCGGGGTCGGGTAAAACCGGTGGCGCAGCGGCAAAAGCGGTGTTGGGTTCAAGCGTCAACTGATAGCAGGAGAGATGCGGCGGGGCGAAAGAGAGCGCGGTGTCGACGTCGTAAAGCGCCTGTTCGAGCGTTTGTCCCGGCAGCCCATACATCAGGTCGAGATTGAAATTGTCGAAATGAGTTACGGCAATTTCAATGGCCAGCCGGGCTTCGCGATCATCATGAATCCGGCCCAGCGCCCTGAGCTGCACCGAATTGAAACTCTGGATGCCGAGCGACAGGCGATTGACGCCGGCGTCGCGAAAGGCGGCAAATTTATCGGCCTCGACTGTGCCGGGATTGGCTTCCAGCGTGATTTCGGCACCCGGCAGAAGCGGCAGCAGGGTACGCATGGCCGTGAGCAGTTTGTCGAGCGCGGCACCGGAAAGCAGGCTCGGCGTACCGCCGCCGAAGAAAATGCTCGACACCTTGCGTCCCCACACCAGCGGCAGGGCGGATTCGAGGTCGGCAATCAGCGCGGCGACGTAGTCTGCCTCGGGCATGGCTCCGCGCAATTCATGCGAGTTGAAATCGCAGTAGGGGCATTTTTGTACGCACCACGGGGTATGCACGTAAAGCGAGAGCGGCAACGGATGGCGAAACTCGAGTTTTCCGCCGGACATGCTGGCGGCCCGGCCCTGTGCAATGATCGGGATGATGCGTGCGGCTTTCCGGTCGGACATCAGCGACGCGCTTGCAGGCGTTCGATCAGGTACTGAAGCGCCAGCCCGCGGTGCGAGCGGCGGTTTTTCTCGGCCGCATCGAGTTCAGCGACGGTCACGCCGAGGTCCGGGAGGAAGAACAGCGGGTCGTAGCCGAATCCGCCCTTGCCGCGTTCTTCGGCGATGATTTCGCCATGCCATTCGCCTTCGGCGATGATCGGCTGCGGATCGTCAGCGTGGCGTACAAAAACCAGAACGCAGACGTAATGCCCCCGTTTGTCGGCATGTTTGGCCAGCTCGGCAAGCAGTTTCTGGTTGTTACGCGTGTCACATTTCTGCTCGTCGGGAGACTCCTGCGCATAGCGCGCCGAATACACGCCGGGCGCGCCACCCAGGGCTGACACGCACAGACCCGAATCGTCGGCCAGTGCCGGCAGACCGGTGCAGCGCGCGGCGTGGCGCGCTTTTTCCAGCGCGTTCTCAACGAAGGTGCAGTGCGGCTCAGCGCACTCCGGAACCCCAAGCGCCTGTTGTGGCACGGTCTCCCATCCAAGCGGTGCAAGCAGTTCGCCAAACTCGCGCAGTTTGCCGGGGTTGTTCGAGGCGACGACAAGTTTCATGCGGCCAGAGCGGCTATCTGCCGGGCGATGAGTTCCTTGATGCCGGCCTCGGCGAGGTCGACCAGCTGGCTCATCTGTAATCGGGAAAACGGTTCGCCCTCGGCGGTCCCCTGGATTTCGACGATGCCGCCGCTGCCGGTCATGATGACGTTCATGTCGGTATCACAGTCGGAATCCTCAGGGTAGTCGAGGTCGAGTACCGGGGTGCCCTTGTAGATGCCGACCGAAATGGCCGCTACGTGGTCGCGGATCGGGCTGGCCGGCAGCTTGCCCTGCGCAACGAGTTGTGCGCAGGCGTCGTGGAGCGCCAGCCAGGCGCCGGTAATTGAGGCGCAGCGGGTGCCGCCATCGGCTTGCAGCACATCGCAATCGAGCGTGATCTGGCGTTCGCCGAGGGCCTTGAGGTCAGTCACGGCGCGCAGCGAACGGCCGATCAGGCGCTGGATTTCCTGGGTGCGACCGCTCTGCTTGCCCTTGGCGGCTTCGCGCGCGCTGCGCGTGTGCGTCGAGCGCGGCAGCATGCCGTATTCGGCCGTTACCCAGCCCTGGCCTTTGCCGCGCAGGAAAGAGGGCAGGGATTCTTCGACGCTGGCGGTACATAGCACCTGCGTGTCGCCCATTTCAATGAGTACCGAACCTTCAGCATGACGGGTGAAGTTGCGCGTGATGCGGATGGTTCGGAGCTGCGCAGGCAGTCGTTGGCTGGGACGCATATGAATTCCTATTTGGAGTATTTCTGGATGGTGGTACGGATCTCTTCGATGGCCCGCTCGATTTCGTCTTCACTCAGCTCGGTCTTGTAATTCGGGTTGCGCCCGAAGGTGTCCAGCTTGGTGGTGACCGTGTCGCGCGACATCGTTTGCGTTGACACGGTGCTGGCCCCGCTGTTGCCGGCCAGGACGTAGCTGTCTTCCCAGCGCACCACGACAATGGAGAGATTGTCGGCATTCGGGCCGCCGCGGATGTCGGCCTGGCCAAGCAGCATCGGTACGGCCTGCATCAGGTTGTCGGCCTTCAGGGCAACGGCCATCGTCTCGCCGGGGATGACTCCCCACAAACCGTCCGTGCATAAGGCCAGCACATCGCCGGCTTCCAGTGGCGTTTTGCGCGAGAACTCGATTTCAGGCGCCTGTGGGCCGCCAAGACAACTATAAACCTTGTTGCGTTCGGGGTGCACGGCAGCCTGCGCTTCGTTGATCAGTCCCTGATCCATCAGCAATTGCACGCGCGAGTGATCACGCGTATGCGTCAGCACTTTCCCGCCGCGCAGCAGGTACAGACGTGAATCGCCGGTATGCGCCCAGAAGGCGATGTTGTCCTGGACTATGCAGGCCACGCAGGTCGTGCGCGGGGAATCCCTCAGTTTGTGCGCCTCGGTAAAATCGATGATCGCGTGATGGGCATTGGTGATCGCCTTCTGCAAGAACATGAAGGGGTCGGCGATGGACGGCGTCGCATTGCGCTGAAATGTTTCGATCAGTGTCTGAACGGCAATTTGCGCGGCGATTTCGCCGTAGTAATGCCCGCCCATTCCGTCGGCTACGACCATCAGCAGTGCATCACGCGAATAACAATGCGCCAGGCGGTCTTCGTTGTTGGCGCGCTTGCCGGGCCGGCTTTCCTGGTAAATGGTGAATTTCACTTGGCTTCTGTCTTTCTCTGGAACTTGCTGAGCACCTGATCAAACCAGCCCTTCTGGAGCTTCTTCGGTTTGGTCACTTTTTCAGTCAGGGCTTTTTGCAGGGCGAAAACACTTTGCGGCCGGTAGAGATGGTTGAGACAAAGGCACCAGTCAACCGTTTCCAGTAATTGATCGGAGTATTGCCCTTCCCAACGGGCCATGGCGGGAATCAACCTGTCCTTTTCCAGGCGGCTGTCGGCGGCCTGCGGTGCCGACGCGGCGAGGGCGGAATACATCGACGCGCCGACGCTGTAGATGTCGCTCCACGGGCCGAGCAGGTCGCGCTGGTTGTAGTGCTCCGGCGAGGCAAAGCCCGGCGTATACATGGGCTTGAGCATCGGCGTGTCGCTCGCCAGAGTTTGCCGTGCGGCGCCGAAATCGATCAGCACCGGCGTGTAATCGTTGCGCATGTAGATATTCGACGGTTTGAGATCAAGATGCAGCAGCTTGTGCGAATGCACTTCGCGCAAGCCGTTGAGCAACTTGGTGAACACGTTGCGGATGAAATTCTCGGTGATGACGGACCGGTTTTTCTGGATGAATTCCTGCAGGGTTCGTCCCTGCTCGTACTCCATGACCATATAGACGGTGTCGTTGGCACGGAAGAAATTCAGCACGCGAATCACATTCGGGTGCGAAAGTTTGGCCAGCGCCCGGCCTTCTTCGAAAAAACATTTCATGCCATAGCGGAAGGCCGGCATGTGGTCTTCACTGATGAGCGGCTTGATTTCGCCTTCACCGCGCAGGGCGAGGCTGTTCGGCAGGTATTCCTTGATGGCCACAAACTCGTTCTGGGCATTGGTTGCCAGATAGACGATCGAGAACCCCCCCAGAGAAAGCTGATGCTCGATACGGTATTCATCGAGCTGGAAACCGGCAGGAAGGGCGTGGTTCGCTTGTTGCGTCATCTAGATCGAAGCTATCATGTGGTTTTCCAGCCATTTTCGGGCTTTGCTGGTGGACTGTAAAGCCAGTCGCCCGCTTGCTCTCAATTTTCTCAGGATTCCCATGATCTACAGTATGACCGGTTATGCCGCAAAAACTCTTGATGTCGAACGCGGCGCACTGCATATCGAGCTGAAAAGTGTCAACTCGCGCTACCTTGATTTCCAGTTTCGCGTGTGTGAGGAATTGCGGGCGGTCGAACCGGCGCTGCGTGAACTGTTCAGCGCCCGACTCACCCGCGGCAAGCTCGAATGCCGGGTTGGTTTTGCGGCAGCCACTGCCCGGGTTCAGCCGCTGGCGCTCAATGCCGATTTGCTGCAGCGCCTCAAGGGCTTTGCCGCGCAGGTGCGCAATGAATTGCCCGATGCCGTGCCGCTGGCGGTCAACGACGTCCTGCGCTGGCCCGGCATGTTCGGTGACGACACGCTGGATCTTGAGGCACTGGTTCCGGCCTGCATGACGCTGGCCCGTGACGCCCTGGAAGAATTCAGTGCCAGCCGGGAGCGCGAAGGCGAGAAGCTGGCTGCCGTGATTCTTGAGCGGGTCGCCCGTATGCGTGAGCTGGTGCGCGAAGTGGCTCCGCGCATACCGGTTGCGCAGGCGGCGTTTCAGGAGAAGCTCAAACAACGGCTGGTCGATGCCATCGGCAGTGCCGATGACGAGCGAATCCGGCAGGAAGTGGCGGTATTTGCCGTGCGCATTGACGTTGCCGAAGAGCTGGCACGCCTGTCGACTCACCTCGATGAAGTCGAGCGGGTGCTGAAAGCCGGCGGTGCCAGCGGCAAGCGGCTCGATTTCCTGATGCAGGAACTCAATCGTGAAGCCAATACGCTCGGTTCAAAATCGGTTGTCAGCGAGGTTTCGCAGACGGCGATGGAGTTGAAACTGCTGATTGAACAAATGAGAGAGCAAGTTCAGAATCTGGAATGACTTTTCAGCCCGTCACGCCTTGTCGTTCTTCGATTTCTTCTGACTGACAACCGTTTTACGTTTGCTTGGCAGTGCGGGAGCATCGGTATCTTCCAGCACTGCAACAACGGGCGGTGCCAGATAGTTATCCTTGCTCACCACCGGCTTGCCGCTCTTGGCTTCCAGCGCTTTGCGCGCATCGCCGGCGATGGTGCCGCCTTCCTTGGCAGCCGTGCGGTTGTCGGTAAAACCCTGAGCATCCTTGCGCCGGGCGATTTCCGTCGTGCCTGCCTCGCCCAGCATGGTGAAGATCAGTTCCAGATCGGTCATATGGTTGCGCAGCTTATTGCCGGTCTTTACCTTGTTCAGTCCCTTGAGGCGGCTGTGCGCACCGGGCGTAATGCCGAAGGTGGCGCGGGCAATTTCGGCGGTCAGGATGGAATACTCCTTGCCCTCCTGCACACCACGCTCTTTCCATTCGTCGGTCAGTTCGCCGCGTATGGCAATAGAGCGCAAGCGCTTCTCGATCCACGCCTGCGGATAGCCCTTGGCCTGATACAACTCGCGGGCACGGGCACTGGCCAGTTCCGGATTTTCGATTTCCTTGACGCGTTCGTAGCCCACTTGCGCCAACCAGCGTTTGAAGGGCTCGGCCTTGGGTGAGGGGATGGACTGGATGATGCGGAACAGACCCTCGGTATTGGCGCAATTAGTCGCACGCTTTTTGCCATCCGGCGCCAAAAGCGGAAGGGGGGTACAAGTTGTACCCCAGTTGGCATCCAGCATCGGATCACGGCTCCGCATCTTCTTGATGTATTGCTTCACATCGGCCGAATCTGTGAGAACGTCAACCACATCGACAATGGCGAACCACCACTCCTCGTTATGCCAGGTACGGCGTATCGCCTTTTCCTGAAAAATGGCGATGTGCTTAGTCGGTTCAGTTGTTTGGATTTTCTTGCTCATATTTTCCTCCTCTTCATTTCTTAGCGACCAGATCTAGGAAGGCTTTGCTGACATCGGTGACTCGCCTTGCTGAATTCATCAGCGATTCCGATAGACGGGCTTGCGCTTTTCGATAAAGGCACGCACCCCTTCCCTGCAATCTTCCGTGCCTGCGGCCTGCGCTACGGCGCTGGCGTGATGCTCGCGCAGGTCGCGATGCACGGTTCCGAGCAAGCCCTTGATCAGCGCCATCGCCGACGGTCCGTTGGCAAGCAGCCGATCGAGCCATCCATCGAGTTGTGCATTCAAGTCAGCCTCATCCTCGGCCAATGCCGTTACCAGCCCCCAGTCATTGGCCTGTTCTGAAGTAATGGGCGAGGCCAGCAGCAATATGTGGCGGGCGCGCGCCGGGCCGATCATCTCGGCCAGCCGGCTTGTTCCCATCCAGCCGGGAATCATGCCCAGCGTGGCCTCGGGGTTGCCGAATTTTGCCTTCTTCACCGCGATGCGCAGGTCAGCGGCCATGGCCAGTTCCAGACCACCGCCGAGCGTGTGACCGGTAATCGCCGCGATCACCGGTTGCGGCAGTTTTGCGATTCGCTCCAACACATCGATGCCGCGCAAGATCCAGTCGCGTCCCATCTCGTGAGGGGTCAGGCTTCCCCAGGCTTCAATATCGCCCCCGGTACAGAAAAAACGACCTCTGGCACGCAGGACAACGGCACGCGTTTCGCGATCAACCTGCAGTTCGTCAACAATCTGCCTGAAGCGGTCGAGCATGGGCATGGTCAAGGCATTGCCTTTATCCGGGCGATTCAAAGTGATTTCAGCCCATGTCACACCGTCCTTCTGCCGACGTTCAAATAATATTTCCTGCTCCATCTTCATGCCCCTTATCGCTCAGTAATGCGGAATAGCAAGCCCGCCATCTACCGCGATAGCTTGTCCCACCGTGTACATCAGTCGTCCCTCGGCCATGCAGGTCACCGTCGAAGCCACATCGGCCGGCTTGCCCCAGCGCGGAATGGGAACGCGCCCGGAGCTGAAAAACTCGTCGTATTTTGCCTTGACCGGTCGGGTCATTTCGGTCTCAATAATGCCCGGCCGGATTTCATAGGCGCCAATGCCTTCTTCAGCCAGTCGCACACCCAGCAGTCGGGTGATCATGCTCGATGCGGCCTTGGATATGCAATATTCAGCCCGGCTGATCGACACCATCGTGGCATTGCTCGAGGTGATGTTGATGATGCTGCGATGCTGGCCAGCGATCTCGCCTTGAGCCAGCATCTGGCGAGCGACAGTCTGGCTCAGGAAAAACACCGCACGCGTGTTGACGTCGATGCAGCGATCGAAACTCTCCGGCGTCGCTTCAAGCAGGTCCCCCCGCTTCAATACGGACACCCCGGCGTTATTCAACAGGCAATCGACTCTTCCCCAGCGTGAAATGGCGCGGTCAAGCATTGGCCTGTGCAGGTCCAGATCGGAGATGTCGGAATGAAACACCTGACTTTCCGCCCCCAATGACTGGAGTTCAACGGCCAGCTTTTCAAGCAGTTCCAGATTCATGTCGTTGATCAACAGATTGAAACCCGATTTGGCGAGGTCGATGGCGCAACCCTTGCCGATGCCACTGGCCGCACCGGTCACCAGAGCGACCGGGCGAGTCGAAGGTATATCCATATCATGTTCCCCCATTGCTCAATCAGGACCCCAGGTCGAATCCGAAAAACTTGGCGACGGCGATCGCCTGCCCGCGATGCATGTGCTTGCCCGTCTGCGTGCGGTGACCCGACTTCTGGGCCGAACTCAGCAAGGGCGTGATTTCGGGCTTGGTGATGACATCAACGACCAGCGTCGATGTTGGCAAGTTCGTCGGGTCAAAAGGTAAGGGATCTTCTTCACGCATACCGAGCGGAGTCGCATTGATGACAATATCAAACGGCCCGTCAGCGAGGGTTCCCGCCTCGATTGCCAGTTCCGGGTAGACAGCGCCAATATTTTTTACGACCTGATCGCGACGGGCCATATTGATGTCATGAATAACCAGGCGCTTGACACCGGCTTGAGCCAGCGCGCTGGCTACGGCCGACCCCGCGCCGCCGATGCCCATCTGGAAAACACTGCGTCCCGCGACTTCGTGCCCATGTGTTTTCAGCCCGTTGACACAACCGATGCCGTCGAACATGTCACCTTCCCAGGTGCCGTCGCTTCTGCGCCTGGCCGCGTTAATGGCGCCCACGACTTGTCCGTTGACGCCGAGGGCATCAACCAGATCGCACATGGCCGTCTTGTGCGGCATGGTGATAACGACACCTTCAAGGTTTTTCATGGCCTTGAGCCCCGCCCATGCAGCGCCCAGATCGGCTGCCTCGATACGAATCGGAACGAGAACAGCATTGATATTCTTGCGCCCAAACATTTCATTGAAAACGCCCGGTGTGCGAACCGCCGAGATGGGATCCCCAATGATCACAAACAAGCGGGTCGAACCATCAATCATTTCAGTTTCCATTTTGCTTGCCTTTTTTCAGGTTTAACAACATTGCGTTAGTAAGTCACTTCACATCTTTTCTAGCAAAAAACCCGAAGGCTTGAGCGGCACGCCTTCGGGTTCCTGTGGCAACACGGCCTTGAAGAAAACTATTTTGTGTTGATGATTTTCTGCACCAGCGATTTTTGCTCGGGCGTTACTGCGAATTTATCCCAGACAGGTCTGACGGCATCAACAAACGACTTGTGGTCGATATCCTTGGCTTCGACCAGTGTGGCGCCTCCAGCGATGACGGCTTTCTTCGCGGTCTGTTCCTTCTCTAACCACAGCTTGGTGAAATAAGGCACTGAATCCTTGGCAGCCTTGCGGATGATCGCCTGATCTTCCTTGCTCAGGGCCTGCCATAGTTTCTTGGAAAAGACCACGATGTCAGGTGCCATCACGTGCTCGGTTTCGCTATAAACGGGAGCCGTTTCGAAGTGCTTCATCGCTTCATACGAGGGGTAGCTATTCTCTGCGGCGTCGACAAGACCGACTTTCAATGCGGTATAGACTTCCGAAAACGGAATCGGAGTCGCCGTGGCACCCATCGCACTGATTACGCTGACCCACAGATCGGACGGTTGCACACGAACCTTCATGCCCTTCATGTCGGCAACAGAGCGAACCGGCCTCTTGGAATACAGGGAACGTGTGCCGCCCTCGTACATGCACAGTCCGATGTAGCCATATTTGTCAAAGGCTTCAAGAATTTCGTCACCGACAGGACCGTACATCGCATTACGGAAATGATCGCCACCCCTGAACAGGAACGGGAATGAAGGAATGACCGATTCCGGAACAATGCCATGGAATTCAGACGTTGAAACACGAGCCATCTCCAACGCCCCAATTTTTACCTGCTCGGCTGTATCTTTACCGGAGCCCAGGGCACTGTTGGCATAAACCTTGATGTTGTATTTCCCGTTAGTGGCTTTGGAGATCAGCTCACCCATGTATCGCATGGCCATGCCCGTCGGATAGTCCGGAGGTTGATTATCTGCAGCGCGAAAATCACGTGCAATCGCTAGCGATGAAAGAGCGAGGAATGCCCCCGAAAGAATAATGCCGAATAACCTGGTGTTTTTCATGATCTCTCCTGAATTTGGTGGAATGCCATGCGTACGGAACACGTTGATTCTTACCTGCATCGACTTGAACCCGTTAAACTTTGAAACGGTTCAAGTCCAGTGTCAACCTATTTTTTCTGGAGTAGAACCACGAGAGTGTGCGAATGGGCAGAAGGGAAACGAAGAGTTGGGCCGCGACGCCTGGTGCCCTGTATCTGAACGGTTTCCGGGAAGCGATCAGCTGACAGGCCAGTCAACCCGCTGCCCGGGCATAGTACTATTTTGTTTTCAGGAGGAATGCAGAATGATTTCCGGATACGAGAACAATCCAGCATTGAGCGAAGGAGCGTAACGATGAAAACCATTCGCTGGGGAATGATCGGCTGTGGATCGGTCGCTGAAGTGAAGAGTGGTCCAGGATTCTACAAGTCACGTAACTCTACGCTTGCTGCCGTGGCCAGCCGGAGACCGGAGTTAGCTCGTTCGTTCGCTTTACGCCATGGTGTCGCCAAAGCGTACGACACGACCGAACAGCTCATTGCCGATCCTGATATTGACGCGGTTTATATCGCGACACCGCCTTCTTCGCACCTGATGTATTCCGTACAGGCCGCCAATGCGGGCAAACATGTTTACGTCGAAAAACCGATGGCCATGAGTCTCGACGAATGCCTTGCCATCGTTGATGTCTGCGAGAAGAACGGGGTGCGCCTGTTTGTCGCGCTTTATCGCCGCGCCATGCCGCGCTTCCTGAAGGTCAAGGAGTGGATTGACAGCGGCCTGATCGGTGACCTGCGTTGTGTGCGTGCTGTTATTCACCAGGTTCCTGACGCCGAGGAACTCTCCCGTGACACGCTTCCGTGGCGAGTGAAAGCGGACGTTGCTGGTGGCGGCAAGTTTATCGACTGGGGCGTCCACATGCTCGACATCTTTGACGCCTGGTTCGGCGCCATCGAAGAAGTGCATGGAATTGCAATCAACTGCGCCGGGCTTTACGACGTCGAAGACACGGTGACATCGACATGGCGGCATGCCAGCGGTGTGCTCGGCTCGGGCTCGTGGTGCTACGTCTGCGGCCAGGGGCAGGACAGCGTCGAAATTGTCGGCTCCAGAGGCCGGATCGAATTCGAGTTCTTTTCCGACAAAGCGCTCAGACTCGTCAATGCGGGCGGTGTGCAAGAAGCGAATATTCCCAATCCGCCGCATGTCCAGCAGCCTTTCATCCAGAGCATCGTTGATGACCTCAACGGGATTTCTCCCTGTCCTGGCAGCGTAGCGAGCGCCGTGAACTCAGCCTGGGTTGCTGACGAGGTATTGAGGAATTACCGCCAGAAGAGCGGATTCTGACATTTACGACACTGGATCTGCCACACACCCGGTTCTTGTCCAGCCCCTTGCGCCGAAACTCAGTTCGCCAGCAAGGCGCAGAACTGGTTCAGGTCGACATTGCCGCCGCTGATGATTACGCCGATGCGCTGGCCTTGCAACTGCAACTTCATCTTGCGTGCGGCGGCAAAACCGAGGCAGCCGGTGGGTTCGACGATCAGTTTCATGCGCGTGGCAAAGAAGCGCATGCAGTCGATCAGTTCCATGTCGGTCGCGGTGAGAATGTCGTTCACGTCGCGCAGGATGATCTCGAACGTATAGGCGCCGAGGTGTTGTGTCTGCGCCCCGTCGGCAATCGTCTTGGGTGTGTCGATGTGCACGATGCTGCCGGAACGGAACGACTGCTGTCCGTCGTTGCCGGCTTCGGGTTCGACACCGTAAAGCCGGCATCGGGGTGCCAGCGCACGCGTCGCCAGCGCCGAGCCCGAGAGCAGTCCACCACCGCCGAGGCAGACGAACAGGGCATCGAGTTCGCCTGCGTCTTCGAACAGTTCCCTGGCAGCTGTACCCTGACCGGCGATCACGTCGGGATGATCGTAGGGTGGAATGAGTGTCAGACCTTGTTTTTCGGCCAGATCACGGCCGATCTGTTCGCGGTCCTCGGTGAAGCGGTCGTACATGATCACCTTCCCGCCATAGCCCCGGGTCGCGGCGACCTTGGCGGCCGGAGCGTCGTTGGGCATGATGATGGTGGCCGCCATGCCGAGCAGGGAGGCCGACAGGGCGATGGCCTGGGCATGATTGCCCGACGAGAAGGTCACCACGCCGGCCCGGCGTTGCCGTTCGTCGAATTTTGACAGGGCATTGAAGGCGCCGCGGAATTTGAAGGCGCCCATGCGCTGCAGGTTCTCGCACTTGAAAAAAACCTGGGCGTCGAGTTCCTTGTCGATCGTGCGCGAGCGCATGACCGGCGTACGGTGCGCGTGACCTTCGAGGCGCCCGGCGGCGCTAACGACATCTTCATAAGTGGGCAGAGTCAGCATGCTGGTCATCCTTGCGTGGGTAATGAGAGGTTTACCAGGGCCACGCGATGCGTGTTCCTGTCCGGGCCGCTTCGGCGCGTTCATGCAGCAGCCGGGCGACGGTAAGATCCTGCAGGGCGAGGCCGGTCATGTCGAATACCGTGATGTCCCCGGCTTGCCGGCTGAAGCTTTCTTTTCCGGTCAGCAGGTCGCCCAGAGCCGTACATGGCGTAGCGGGAGACCATTGCGTTTCGCCGATCTGGCGGGCCTGCGCCTGATCGTCAACGAACAGACGAACGCGTGCCAGCAGTCCTTCGGGGAGTTCGCGCTTGCCTTTGGTGTCGGCGCCGACACAGTTCAGGTGCGTACCGGGTTGAACCGATTCCAGATCGAACAGCGCGCTCATGCCCGGGGTGGCCGTGATCACCACGTCGCTCTCGGACACGGCGGCGTTGCGATCAGTGGCATGCAGGATGGTGCAGCCGTCTGCCAGTCCGGCGGCGAAACAGGCTTCGAAGGCGCTATCGCGCTGACCGTCTACGCTGACGTAGCGAATGATGCGCAGCGCCGGCATCAGCCGCAGGGCGAACGTCAACTGTATCCGCGCCTGCACCCCGGTACCGAAGAGGCACAGGCGGCTACTGTCGGCGCGTGCCAGTTGCACTAGACCAAGACCTCCTGCCGCCCCGGTACGCATCGTGGTGATGGCGTTGCCGTCAATAAGGCACACGGGGCGACCGGTGACCGGGTCGATCAGCATG